>JAHECE010000133.1 GCA_024641895.1 Actinomycetales bacterium | reverse complement strand
CACCACCAGCCCACCCGCACCGGCCAGCGACTCACCGGCCGGGGTACTCCGCGGAGCCGGGGTCTGTGGGGCGTGGCCGGCGGGCTCGGCCCGGCCGGCGGGCTCGCTGGAGGGCTGCTGCGGGTTCATGCGTGCAGTCCTCCTTCGCGTCCGGTTCGACTGCACCCATGCTATCGAACACGCGTTCGAGCCGCTGCGTTCCGGCGGGATCGACCCGAATCTGTGGACAACAACACCCCAGGCCAACCCGCGGAGTAACCCCGAACACACCACCTCACCCCGCCCGAGCGGACGACGTCACCCGCAGCGCGATCCCGTCCGACCAGCCGACCAGCGCCCAAGGGATGAAAGGCGGACGCACCACCGCGCCGAGAGTCACCTGCGCCGTCGTGCCGTCCGCCGTCCCTGTCGGCTCGAGGATCGCGAGCCCGGGCAGCCCGGCCGCACTCGGCGCACCCGCAAGGTGCTGCGCCGCCGCGTCCCGCACCCCTGAATTCGAAAGTGGTACCACCAGGGCAGTGACCCCGTCGGGCCGCCGGCCCGCCGCCTCATCGCCGCTGCCATAGAAGAGTTCGAGATCGATCGCGTCCGCCGCATCGAGCGCGGCGGCGTCCGCGAGCGCGAGGAGCTGCTTACGTTCGATGTGCACGGCCGAGGCGCTGGCGATCACGAGGACGAGGCTCAGCGCGATCAGGGCGTACGCGAGCGTGAGCAGCAGGATCTGGCCGGCGTCGGACTCCTCACCGGCCGCCATCCGAGACCGGAGCGCACGCGTGCGCTCCCCGAGGCTTCCCGACAGGCGGTCACACCACTGATGTCGACGTCGCACAGGCGCCGGGGCGCTCACACGACTCACTGCGGGACCTCCCGGAAGGCGTCGACGACGGCGACGTACCGCGCCGAGACCGGCACCTCGACGAGTGCCGCGCGTCGCGCGAAGTCCGGCACCCCTGGAAGCCCGACCGCCGTGCCTACTTCAACGACGATCCGGGAGCCGGGCGTCAGGCAAGGGTCCTGCTCGCACGTCATCAGGAGCGAATCGGCGCCGGAGACGGCAATCCCCTGGTCAGCGAAGGCCAGCTCGACGGCAGCCTGGGCGCGCGCAGCGCCTTCCTCGAACGTCTCGGCCCGCACCACGAGCCGCCCCGCCTCGCGGGCAGCGCCCTCGCTCGCGAAGACCGCGGCTTGAATCCTCCCGAGGGTGAGGATCAGGTACACGAGGGGCACCATCAGGAGCAGCGAGACGCCGAGGAACTCGACGACTGCGCTGCCGGAGTCCTCAGCGCGATCCGCGCCAGCGCGGCCAAAGACACTCCCCAACCACGCGCGCAGCCGTGTCACTGCAGTCACCTCTCCATCAGCGCCCGACCGGACACCTGGAAGACGCCGGACGGTCCGAGCAGTCCCATGATCGGCAGAGGCGCCCGCACGGACACCACCAGTACCGGAACGCCGTCAAGGTCGGACACGGTCGACGTGACATCGTCCGCGTACGTCGGCGACAGCGCGCTGCCGATCAGTTCGCGGGTACGCAGCACGCCCCCTGTCGGCGAGCTGTCGAGCAGCGCGCCATGACGCGCACCCTCGGCCGCACAGTCGATCAACGTCGCACGAACATGCAGGGTCAGCGCCAGCTGGAGGACGCCTGCGAGCAGCACGGTCACCAGAGCCCCGACCAGGACGAAGTCGACGACGGCGGAGCCTCGTTCGCGATCGCGGGGCTGCCACCGAAGAGGCCGGTTCACATCCCGAGGACTCGCTGGATCGACGTGTTGAACACGTTCGTCAGCGCAGGGCCGGCCACGGCCCAGAGCGCGACGACGAGCCCCGCCGTCATCAGCGTGACGAGCACCCAGCCAGGCACGTCGCCGCGCTCCGGGTTGTCGTCACGAATCTGATCGATCCGGCGCACGACGGCGGCCCTGAGGCCGAGGAGGTCTTGCATGAGGCTTTCCTTTCCTGTTGCCCGCCGCGTCGGCGGGCAGTCTCAGAGCCCGACCCGGAGCACGACGAGCCCCGGGAAGATGGCGAAGACGACGGTCACGGGCAGGATCAGGAAGACGACCGGGACCATCATCAGGACTTCCTTGCGCCCCCCGGTCTCGACGAGCGCGCGGCGACCCGCGTCGCGAGCGTCATGGGCCTGCGCACGAAGCACGTCGGCCAGGGGCGTGCCACGTTCCAGTGCGACCGATACGCCTTCGGTGAACCGAGCGATGCTCGGCAGTGATGTTCGCTGCGCCATCCGCTCGAGCGCGCGCGCGAGCGGAGCGCCGGATCTCGCGTCCGCGAGCGTCCGGGACAGTTCGTCCGAGAGTTCGCCTCTGGTGCTCCGCGCGACGCGATCCAGCGCGGCAACCGGGCCTTCGCCCGCTCCGACAGCGAGGGCAAGAAGCTCAGCCACGGCCGGGAACTCGGCGATCATCCGCTCCTCGCGTGCTCGCACCGCTGCGGTGAGCGCGCGGTCCCGGGCGAAGGCTCCGATCAGCGCCGAGAGGGCCACGAGAAGCATGAGCGGGAGGAACGAGAAGCCACGAATGAAGCCCACCGTGAGCGCCAGGAAGAGGCCGACGGCAAGGCCCACGCTCCCCCATACGACCTGCTCGCTCCGGAACTGCTCGAGCGTCATGGTCGACCCGCTCTGGTTCAGGCGCTGGCGGATGCTTCGGCCCGAGCTGCCCAACCTTTCCAGCAGTCGAGCCGCGTCTCCGATCATCGGCGCGACCAGCCGCTCCAGAGTGGGGAACGGCGTGACGGTAGGACTCTCGACGAGAAGGCGCGAGGTCCGCGCGCGAGGTCGAAGGTAGGGAGCCAGCCGGTCGTCGAGCGTGATCCGACGCGCACCGATGCGCCACAGGACCAACCAGACACCCAGCCCGCACGCCAACCCTACGAGCGCGCCGGTCAGCGGCCCCGGCGCTCCCAATCCCGTCATCGGAGCACCCTCGCTTCCTCAGGGAGTCGACCGATCCGCACCATGAGTCGAAAGGCGATCAGCGACGAGGCCGCGCCTGCGAGGAGGACGACGGCGCCCATGGGAGTGTTGAAGGCGTCGGCAGTCCCCGGTCTGGTGCTGAGCAGGGCGAGCACAGCCCACGGAGCCGCGACCGCGAGCTTCGCCGCGTTGACCGTCCAGCTCTGACGCGCTTCCAGCTCCCCTCGCGTGCGCAGGTCCTCACGAAGGAACTGCGCGAGCGTCCTCAGGAGGCGACCGAGGTCCGGACCGCCGACCTCCCGAGTCATGCGGAGCGCCTCGACGATGCGATCCGCGACCGGGTCCGCAAGGCGCGCCTTCAGCATGTCCAGCGACTCGACGAACCGCCCGGTGGCGCGGTAGTCCTCGCCGAACCTCGCGAAGACCGGTCGAAGTTCGACGGGCCCGCGCTCGCCGAGACCCATGAGCGCCTCGGGCATTGATCGGCCGGCCCGGATCCCCGAGACCAGATCGTCCACGACCTCGGGCCACAGGCTGCGGAGCTCGGCCCTGCGCCGTCGGGCCCTGGACTTCACTGCGACGTAGGGCGCCGCACCCGCCATCACAGCGAAGCAGGCTGCAATGGTCGGGGAGCCGCTCACGGCGACGCCCAGGACTCCGACGAACAGACCCGCCACGACGCAGGTGCCGATGAGCGCGCCGGGGCTCACCGAGCCTGCACCCGCCTGAACCAGCAGGTCCTGGGTGCGCTCGCGCCAGGGCTCGCGGCGAACCCGAGTGGGCTGCGCCGTCGGTGCCGCACAAGCCCACCAGATGCTGACGAGCCCTGCTCCGAGCAGGAGTCCGACGACGGTGCCCACGGTTCAGGCCGCCGCATCCATCGCCAGCAGCGCGCCGACGTCGACCCCGGACCTGGCGAAGCGGTCAGCGTGCGGAGGGAACCCTGATCCTCGGGCGAGAACGTCACCACTACGCGCGAAGACGGTCGCGGTCTCGACCACGCCTTCCTCGACCCGCCCGGTCACGGCGACGATCTCGCGCACGCTGCGGCGCCCGCGAGAGTCAAGATCGAGGTGGACGACGAGGTCTATCGCGGACGCGACCGTCGGGACGACGAACTGCGCAGTGACGTTCTCCCCGGCGAGCAGCGGCAACGCGCACATCTTGCTGATCGCCTCACGGGCAGAGTTCGCATGCACGGTGCACATGCCCGGCACCCCCGCATTCAATGCGACCAACAGGTCGAAGGCTTCGGCCTCGCGGACCTCGCCGATGATGATCCGGTCCGGCCTCATACGCAGCGCCTCCTTGACGAGGCGGCGAAGGGCGATCTCACCCGCGCCCTCAAGGTTGGGCTGTCGACACTGCATGGCCACCGAGTCACGTGCCATGAGTCGGAGCTCGAAGACCTCCTCGCAGGTGATGATGCGTTGCGATGCCGGGATGGAACCCGCGAGAGCGTTGACCATCGTCGTCTTGCCCGCCTGGGTAGCTCCCGATACGAGGATGTTGAGACCCGCCGCGACAGAGGCGTCGAGAAAAGCGGCCGCGTGTGCGGTCAAGGACCCGAGCGCGACGAGGTCGGCGAGACGCCCGGCCCGCGCCACGAACTTCCGGATGTTCACGGCCCAGCTCTGCCGAGTGATGTCGGGAATGACGACGTGGACGCGCTCGCCACCGGGCAGCGAGGCGTCCACAAAGGGCATCGACAGGTCGAGGCGCCGGCCGGAGACCCGCAGCATCCGTTCGACCAGGTCCCGGACCTGGCCATGGTCCAAGATCGTCGTCGTCAGTTCCGACCGCCCGGACCGGGCGACGAAGACCTTTCCCGGTTCGTTGATCCAGATCTCCTCGATCGTCGGGTCGTCGAGATAGCGCTGCAGCGGACCGAGGCCGGCGACCGCGTCGAGAAGCTCCTTTGTGGCAGCTGCGACATTCTGGAGCGGATCGACCGCCCCGAGCATTGAGCGCTCGTCATAGTCGGCGACAACCGCTTCGACGAGCACCCGGAGGTCGTCGTGGTCCCGCGCCGGATCGATCCCGCGCCGGCGGATCAGCTCACGGACCTCCCCCTCGAGGGTGGCAATTCCGGTTTCCATCTCCACCTCCAGGATTCGATGGACGCGGCGGGCTATGGGCAGGACGGGGTCGCGGGGGAGAGCGTAAACACTCCGGCCACAAGATCGTTTTCGTGCTGTGGACGGCCGCACCGGGTGCCCCGGCTTCAGGTCCGGGCGAAGCCGCGAGATCCCGCGCCATATCGCAGTTGCTCAGATCGTCGACGGCCAACACGCCTACCCGAGGATGTGATGTACATCACATCCTCGGGTAGGCGGCATCGCTACGAGGACGCCGTGGCGTGCAGCGATGAGGCGCCGCCTCGACGACGGGGATCCACAGGGTCGGAGTCGGAATGTGCTCGGACGCTCGGGCGTCGGTATGGTCCGGGCCATGAGCGGACCGCCGTCGCCGACCAAGGCGCACCCACTGACCTGGGACAACAGGGTGGGCACCCGGCTTCGTGCTGCCGTCGGGTGCGGCGCCGTCGGGGTGGCGCTGGTCGCATGCACCGGACCCGGCGGCGCTCCGAGCCCTGACTCGACGAGGCCCGCGCCGAGTGTGACGGCCAGCAGCCCGACGCCCGCGCCGAGTTCGAGCGCACCTCCCGAGCGGCCCGCCGCGATGGAGCGACGGGACGTCGAGGGTGCGATCGCGGCCGCGCAGTACTTCCTCGAGCTGTACCCGTACGTCTACAACACCGGCGACCTCACCGAGTGGCGAGCAATGAGTCACCCGGATTGCGTGTTCTGCGCGAGCGTGGTCAAGAACGTCGAGGAACTACATGCCGCGGGGGGGTACGAGACCGGGGGTGGCTTTCAATTCGAGTCCGTGAGCGCTCAGGAGCCGCTACCCGACAACGAGTTCTTCGGGGTCGATCTTGCCGCTATCCAGGCACCTGGCAGCAGGCACGACTCCGCGGGCCGCGTGGTGGATGCCGGGCCTAGGACGAGGCTCGCTATCTTCACCGCACTCCAAGACTCTGGCCCAGGGTGGGTCATGCGGGCCGTAACTATCGAGGATCGCCCTTGAGTGCGCCAGCCATGCGTGTGATGCTCTCGGCGGTGGCCGCAACGGCCATATTTCTCGGATCCCCAGGCGCCGGCGCCTGGGCGTTTGGCGCCTCAGGCGAAGCCGAAGACAATGCTTTCACCGTCCGCGGGTGGCATTCCCGTCTCTCAACCTCGGCATCGCCATCGGGGAACTGGGGTGAAGCTCCCGCAACACGCGCGTGTACGCCCACCACCACCCTGTCCTCTCGCTGCTACGACATAACCCCCGCCCCCACCCCGCCCCCACCGGCCTGGGCCTTCGCCACGACCACAGCCACCGGAACGGCACCGAGCGCCCTCAACATCGAGGCCGCCGTCGCCACCGAGTTCCGCCGCATCCCGCTCACGCCGAGCGGTATCACGATCCAGCCCTCGCGCGGCTGGACGCTCGTCAACGTCGACACGATCCTCATGACGGATCCAACGCCGCAGACGGCTACCACGACGGTCCTTGGCATCCCCGTTCTCGTCCGAGCCACCCCGGCCCGCTACACCTGGACGTTCGGCGACGGCTCGGCACCGCTGACCACGACCGACCCCGGCTCGCCGTGGCCGGACCACACGATCAGCCATGCCTTCCGAACAGCCGGCACCTGCACCCTCGGGCTCACCACCGAGTGGACCGGTGAGTTCCAGATCGGCGGCACGACCACGTGGCGGCCTATCACGGGCACCGCCGTCACGACCGAGTCGGCCCCACCGCTCGAGATCCGCCAGGCCACGAACGCCCTCGTCCGAGCCGGCTAGCTGTTGTGGTTCATGAGGTTGGTGACGTTGGGGGGGTGAGGGAGGGGTAGGCCTGGCGGCAGGATGGAAGTGCGACCCACCGTCCTGAGCCCCCTGGAGACCTACCCCTCATGAGCCACGCTAATGCCCCGTTGACCCCTGAAGGCCGGCTGCGCCTGGTTCTGCGCTGCCAGGACCGTCCGATCGCTCACGTCGCTTCGGAGGCCGCGGTCTCGCGGCAGTGCCTGACCAAGTGGAAGCACCGCTACGACGCCCAGGGTGAGGCCGGGCTCCTCGATCGACCCAGCGTCCCGCACCGTTCACCGACCCAGCTGGCCCCGCAGGTCGTGACCCAGATCGAGACGTGGCGGCGCAACGAGAAGTGGACGGCACGGGCGATCCACCTCGAACTGACCCGCACCGGCCACGACGTGTCCCTGGCCACGGTGGGCCGGTGGCTGCGCAGGCTGGGCATCAGCCGGCGCCGGGACATCGACCCCGGCGGCGCGACGAACCGCCGCAGTGGACGGATCATC
>JAHECE010000132.1 GCA_024641895.1 Actinomycetales bacterium | reverse complement strand
CGTCGTTCGGTCTGCTCGCGGGGAGCCTCGCCTACGGAGTGGTCCCGGGCGCGATGGGCCTCTTCTCACCGACATGGCTCGACCGCGGCGTCGGGGGGTTCCTCGCAGGTCTGGCAGACACCCTCGACCCGATCGCGGTCGCGGGACTGGCCACGCTGACCACGCTCGGCGTGCTGCTGGCCTGGGGCGCCGTCGGCGCGCTCGGCGCCGTCGGCGCTCACGCGGCACGGCTCGACGGGCGGCGCCGGGAGCGGGCCGAGATCGCCGTGATGCAGGCGACGGGGCTGCCGGTCCGCTAGCCGGGCCGCCGGGCGGGGCGGCGCGCCACCTCCGGAGCCCTGCGTCGCCTCGCTACGTTCGATTCGCTACGGTCGATCCGCACGGCGCACGAAACCGCTGAAAGCAGGCGCTGGACCCGTGCGCCGGATTGCAGGATCGACGGCCGACACCAGGAGGTCCCCGTGAGCACGCCACCGAACGGCCCCAGCCCATCCGGCTCCGACCGTAGCGAAGGAGCCGGCGACCTGGGCGCGCCATGGTCGGGGGTCCCGGCGCAGGCGTCCCAAGCGGCCACCACGGCGCTACCGACCGGGCAAGGCTCGGCGGACCAGCCGACGGTAGCCGTGCCCGTGCAGGCGGACTGGCAGCGCGCGCCCGCCGAGCCCGTGCCCGGCACGTACTGGCAGGCCACCGGCGCCGAGGAGGTGCCCGCAGTGGATCCGCTGCCTCACCTCACCCGCGAGCCCGCGATCTTCCCCGAGGGGGTCTTCCAGGAACCGCCGTCGCGAGCCGGGGCGCACCTGTGGGTCCTCTTCCTCTCGCTGGCGCTCTCCCCGATCGCGTGGTTCCTGCTGAACGACGGCAGCGCGCGGGTCTACTGGAGCCTGCGCGCCGATCCCGAGGCCATCAACATCGCCGGTCTGGTCGGGCTCGGCGCCGGGCTCCTCGTCGCGTCCATCGTGCTGCTGGCGGCGCGCTGGTCCTCCGTCGGGGCCTCCGTCGCCGGAAGCATCGGCTTCCTGGCCGGGCTCGCCTTCCTCGTCGCGCCGGTTCGCACGCTCGAGATCGTCGGCAACACCGAGGACTTCCTCAACCAGTTCGGTGGATTCGGCGCCAACCTCTACGGGTACCTCGTCGAGTCCGGGATCCGAGGGCAGCTCATGGTGTCCGGATTCGTGCTCATCGGCGTCGCCGTGGTCTCGCACGGGGCGCGACGCAAGGGGCGCCGCGAGGAGTTCGCGCGACTTGCCGTGCGGGCTGCGCGGGGCGAGAACCCCTTCGGCTGACCCGGCTCGCGCCCGCGGGTAGCGCCCGCGGGTAGCCGCAGCCGGCCAGGCGTCTGCGGCGTGTTGTCCCACCGGCGCGCTAGCCTCGGCCGGACCGCGAGGCTCGCTCTCCGACCGGCGTCCGCCCGCTGCCCCGACGCACGCCGCTCTCGCGCCACCCGACCCACCGATCCCGCACGGAGGACACATGGGCATTCACGAGGCCGACACAGCCGCCGGTACAGGTGAGGCCCTGGAGAACCTCTCGGACGAGATCCGGCGGTTCCCGCCCAGCCCCGAGTTCGCCGTCCAGGCCAACGCGAAGGCGGAGCTCTACGAGCGCGCGGCGGACCACGAGGGCTTCTGGGCCGAGCAGGCTCGAGCCCTGACCTGGGAGACCCCGTTCACCGAGGTCCTCGACTTCTCCGCGGCGCCCCGCGCCCGCTGGTTCGCCGACGGCCGGTTGAACGCCGCGTACAACGCCGTCGACCGGCACGTGGCAGCGGGGCTCGGTGACCGGGTGGCGATCCACTGGGAGGGCGAGCCCGGCGACACGCGCACGATCACCTATGCCGAGCTGCAGGGTGAGGTGTCCCGAGCGGCGAACGCGCTCGTCGCCCTCGGCGTCGACACCGGGGACCGCGTCGCCATCTACCTGCCGATGATCCCCGAAGCCGTCGTCGCGATGCTCGCGTGCGCCCGGATCGGGGCGCCGCACTCGGTCGTCTTCGGCGGTTTCTCCGCCGAGGCCCTGCACACCCGCATCCTCGATGCCGAGGCCTCGCTGGTGATCACGGCCGACGGCGGCTACCGCCGAGGCGCCGCTGCCGCCCTCAAGCCCGCCGTCGACGGCGCTCTCGCGCACGGCGACACGGCTGTGCGGCACGTCCTCGTGGTGCGCCGGACAGGTCAGGACGTCGGGTGGACGCCCGGCCGGGACGTGTGGTGGGAGGAGTCGCTGGCCGCAGCCGCGGACGTCCACGAGCCGGTGGCGGTCGAGGCCGAGCACCCCCTCTTCATCCTCTACACCTCGGGCACCACGGGAAAGCCCAAGGGCATCTTCCACACCACCGGCGGCTACCTGACCCAGGCCGCGTACACCCACCGGGTCGTCTTCGACCTCAAGCCGGAGACGGACGTCTACTGGTGCACGGCCGACGTCGGCTGGGTGACCGGCCACACCTACGTGACGTACGGCCCCCTGCTCAACGGCGCCACGCAGCTTCTGTATGAAGGCACTCCGGACACCCCGACCAAGGGCCGCTGGTGGGAGCTCGTCGAGAAGTACGGGGTGACGATCCTCTACACGGCCCCGACCGCGATCCGCACGTTCATGAAATGGGGCGACGGCATCCCCGCCGCCTACGACCTGAGCTCCCTGCGGCTGCTGGGCAGCGTGGGCGAGCCGATCAACCCGGAGGCCTGGGTCTGGTACCGCCACGTCATCGGCGGTGACCGCACGCCCGTGGTGGACACGTGGTGGCAGACCGAGACGGGCGGGATCATGATCTCTCCGCTGCCCGGAGTCACCGTGGCGAAGCCCGGATCGGCCCAGACCCCGCTCCCCGGCGTACGCGCGGAGGTGGTGGACGAGGCGGGCGAACCGGTCGGCAACGGCCGCGGCGGCTACCTGGTGCTCACCCATCCCTGGCCGGGCATGCTCCGCGGCATCTGGGGAGACGAACAGCGGTTCAAGGACACCTACTGGTCGCGCTTCCCGGGACGGTACTTCGCCGGAGACGGTGCGAAGAAGGACGACGACGGCGACATCTGGCTCCTCGGACGCGTGGACGACGTCATGAACATCTCTGGGCACCGCCTCTCGACGACGGAGATCGAGTCCGCGCTCGTCTCGCACCCGTGGGTTGCGGAGGCCGCCGTCGTCGGGGCATCGGACCCGACCACCGGCCAGGCAGTGGTCGCCTTCGTCATCCTGCGAGCCGACGCCGTCGAACGAGCGGACGAGCCCGGGGAGGGCGGGGACGTCGTGGCGACCCTTCGAGGACATGTCGCGGCGGAGATCGGACCCATCGCCAAACCGCGGAGCATCCTCATCGTCGCCGAGCTGCCCAAGACCCGCTCAGGCAAGATCATGCGCCGGCTCCTGCGCGACGTCGCCGAGCAACGCGCCGTCGGGGACGTCACCACCCTCGCCGACACCTCCGTGATGGAGCTCATCCGCGTGGGCCTGAATCAGCCCGGTCGGGATCCGATGTGATGCGTTCGCCCTCCACGCCCTAGGCTGCGATCGACGACAGGAGGAGCAACTGTGGGTACCCCCAGCATCGTCTCGCTCATCACGGGCTACATCACCGCGCTCAAGCGGTGGATCAACGACATCAAGGAGCTCGGCTCCATCGAGATGTCGGAGCAGGGCAAGAAGGGTGGGATAGGCGCCGGGCTCTTCGCAGGCGCCGCGTTCTTCGGCGTCTTCGCGTTCGGGCTGATCACCTTCGGGTTGGTCTACGTGCTGGTAGAGGTCGCCGACCTTGCCACCTGGCTCAGCTTCGCGATCGTGGCCTTCCTCTACCTGATCCTCGCCGCGATCATGGCGCTCGTCGGCAAGAAGCTGGTCTCGGGACTCGTCGGCCCCCAGCGCACCATCGCTGCGATCAAGGCAGGCCCGGGCTTCCCGCTCGGCGCCCAGGATGACGAGGACGGGCCGTCAGCCAAGCAGTGACACAGGTATCGTCGCCAGCTGTGAGTGACGACCCGAGCCCCGTCCTCATCGACGGGCCGTGGACGCACCGGTTCGTCTCCGCGCACGGCTCACGCTTCCACGTCGCGCTGGCGGGCGCGGTCGAGACCTCGGCTCCCCTCGTGCTCCTGCTGCACGCGTTCCCCCAGTTCTGGTGGGCCTGGCGGCATCAGCTCGTGGCCCTCGGCGAGGCCGGCTATCGGGTCGCTGCCATGGACCTGAGGGGCTTCGGCGCCTCGGACAAGCCCCCCATCGGGCACTCGACGCCACAGCTCGCCCGCGACGTCGCGGGCGTGATCCGCTCCCTGGGTGTCCGTTCGGCCATCGTGGTCGGGCATGGCCTCGGCGGCACGATCGCCTGGTCCATGCCGACGCTCGCGCCTGCGGTGACGCGCGCCGTCGGGATCGTGGCCAACCCGCACCCCGTCACGCTGCACACCATCCGACCGGGGCTGCTCCCGGCGGGCTCTGTCGCCGCGATCGCGCGCTTCCAGCTGCCGTGGTTCCCGGAGCGCGGGCTCCGCTCGGGCCGGCTCGTCGAGACGGTGCTGCGCGGGTGGGCAGCACCCGGCTGGGCCGACCCGCAGGTCGACCGCTACGTCGCCGCCATGCAGGTGCCCTTCGTGGCGCACTCCGCCATGGAGCACCTTCGCTGGCTGGTCCGCTCGACGCCGCGGCCCGACGGCACCCGGTACCTCACGTCGGTGCGCGCCCCCATCACGGTGCCGGTGCTCCAGGTCGAGGGCGCCCAGGACCGCTTCCTCGGACACTCCACCGCAAAGCGCGACGCACGGTTCGTCAGCGGGGACTTCCGGTCGGAGACGATCGCAGGGGCCGGCCACTTCATGCCGGAGGAGGCACCCGCGGCCCTGAACGCCGTCCTCCTCGACTGGCTCGCCGGGATCCGGGCGGCCTCCCGCTAGGCCCAGCGGTCACCGCACCGACGGCGAGCGCAGCGGCAGGTCGCGAGCGCCGGCTGACCGCTCGTGAATCCTTCGCGATCGCAATCAGGCACGGGTGGCCGGCCGAGAACGCGGTTTGGGCGGGATGCCCGTCCCGGCCGAGGGACACAGGTGAGCGAGCGGGCAACGGTCGCAGGCGGGCCGTCGGGCGGTGCAGGTGCGCCGACCGTGGAAGATGAGTCGGTGGCAGAGCAACGTCCACTCGTTCGGGGGAAACAGCGCCGCGAGGTCCGCCTCGACCTCGATCGGCGAGTCGTTGCGCGTCCAGCCCAGCCTGCGAGCCAGCCGGCCGACGTGCGTGTCCACCGTGATCCCGGGGATCCCGAACGCGTTGCCGAGCACGACGTTCGCCGTCTTGCGGCCCACGCCCGGCAGGGTCACCAGGTCCTCGAGCCGGTCCGGCACAGCGCCGCCGAAGCGCTCGACGAGGGCGCGGCCGATGCCGACGAGCGATGCGGCCTTCGTCCGGAAGAAGCCCGTCGGCCGGATCGCCTCCTCGAGCGTCTCGGGGTCGGCCCCCGCGAGGTCTGCGGCGTCCGGCCACGTCTCGAAGAGCCTCGGCGTCACGAGATTGACCCGGGCGTCCGTGCACTGGGCCGAGAGCACGGTCGCGACCAGCAGCTGGAGCGGGTTCGCGTAGTCGAGCTCGCACCGAGCGTCGGGGTACGTTGCGCCCAGGATGTCGTTGACCTGCTCCGCCTTCACACGCCGGGCCGCAGGTGCACGGCGGCGCGGCGGGAGGGCTGTCGGCACCTGGCTCACGTGCTGAGCCTAGGCACCGGAGGCCGACGGCGGCGCGCCCTGCTATCCGAGGACGCATCCACCCCAAGGGGGAGCACCTGGGATGGCAGACTGATCCAGGCCCGACCGGCCCGGATACCTTCTGGGGTGACTCGGTCGGAGGTCGACGAGGATCATCCACGAACGGAGGCCGGTGTGGAGAGCACCAAGACGGCGCCAGCCCCCCTGTTCGAGGCGCTCGACGAGGAGACCACTCGGCACCTGCGCGCCTCGATGACGGAGGTGCGACTGCGCCGGGGCGAGGTTCTCTTCCAGGAGGGCGAGGCAGGCGACCGCGTCTACGTGATCGCCGACGGCAAGATCAAGCTCGGCCACACTGCTCCCGACGGGCGCGAGACGCTCATCGCCGTGCTCGGCCCGTCCGAGATGCTCGGCGAGCTGGCACTGTTCGACCCGGGCCCGCGGGCCGCGACCGCCACGGCCATCGCGCCGACGCGCCTGCTCGAGCTCCGGCACGACGACCTCACGGGTCTCCTCGCCGGGCGGCCGGAGCTGAGCGCCCAGCTGCTGCAGAGCCTCGCGCGACGTCTGCGCAAGACCAACGCTGCTCTCGCCGACCTGGTGTTCTCCGACGTGCCCGGCCGCGTGGCCAAGGCGCTCCTCGACCTGGCGAAGCGCTTCGGCGAACCGGTCGACGACGGCATCCGACTCGTGCACGACCTGACGCAGGAGGAGCTCGCCCAGCTGGTCGGCGCCTCGCGGGAGACCGTCAACAAGGCGCTGGCCGAGTTCGGCAACCGTGGCTGGATCCGCCTCGAGGGCAAGGCGGTCCTCATCCTCGACGAGCCCCGCCTTGTCCGCCGCGCACGCTAGGGGCGTGCCCCGCGCTGCCGGGCCGAGCGCAGAGGCGCACGGCCCCACCCCATGACGTCGCGCTCAGTGAATCTGTGCCACGAGTTCGATCTCGACCGGCGCGTCGAGCGGGAGAACGGCAACGCCTACCGCTGAACGAGCGTGCACGCCGCGCGAGAGGAAGACGTCCCCGAGCAGTTCACTCGCGCCGTTGACCACCTGGGACTGCCCGGTGAAGGCGGGATCGCTGGCCACGAAGCCCACGACCTTCACGATCCGGGATACGCGGTCGAGGCTGCCTACCTGCGCGGCCACTGCGGCCAAGGCGTTGAGGACGCAGACCCTGGCGAGTTCCTTGGCACGTTCGGGCGAGACGAGTCCGGCGCCGTCGCCGACCTTGCCCCTCTCGAGCAGGAGACCGTCGACCAGAGGGAGCTGTCCAGACGACCAGACGAGGTCGCCGGCCCGCACCGCGGGAACATACGCCGCAACCGGAGGCGCGACCGGCGGGAGGCTCAGTCCGAGCTCAGCCAGCCGTGCGGTGGTGATCACGACGTCGGCCGCTTGAGGTAGGCGACGAGTCCCTGTCCGCTCGGGCCGGGCACGACCTGGACGAGCTCCCAGCCGTCGGCTCCCCACTGGTCGAGGATCGCCTTGGTGGCGTGGACGATGAGCGGAACCGTTGCGTACTCCCACGTAGCCATGGCCCGATCCTAGGGCCGAAGTCCCGTGCGCCTCAGCGAGGCAGAGGGAGATCCGCGGAACGGTCAGTTCCGACCGCTGTCCCGGCTGGTTGCCCTTTCCGCCACCTCAGGACGGCTCCGCGGGGTCGAGCGCACGCCCGCCGTCGTCCGCCCGCCGCGCGGCGGCTTGACGGCGACGAGCTCCGCCACGGCGTCATCGC
>JAHECE010000131.1 GCA_024641895.1 Actinomycetales bacterium | reverse complement strand
CGACCGCGCGCCGGCGGCCCCGGCCGCGCGGTTCGGGTCCGCGACGCCGCGGCCGGACGCCGAGGTCGCCAACCTCTCTGTCGGCGACCGGGTCACCCACGACGCCTACGGCCTTGGCACGGTCATCGCGATGGAGGGGGCCGGCTCGAGCGCCGTGGCGAAGGTCGACTTCGGCTCGTCCGGGACCAAGCGACTGCTCCTGCGCTACTCCCCGGTCACCAGACTCTGAGCTCTGCGCGGCCGGCCCGGCCGCGCAGAGACGAGGCGTCCCGGGCGCCGCGAAACCCTGCGGGCGCGCGGGGCGTGACCGGGGCCCGGCTACGATCGTCCGCGGTGTGGCGGTCGGGTGACCGCTGCCGGTCGTCGACGAGGGAGCACACGTGGACCTGTTCGAGCATCAGGCCCGGGACATCTTCGAGAAGCACGGTGTCCCGGTGCTGCGCGGCATCGTCGCGACGACCCCGGCCCAGGCTCGGGCCGCGGCGCTCGAGCTGCTCCCGGCCGACGGCGGCGTCGTCGTCGTGAAGGCCCAGGTCAAGACGGGCGGTCGAGGCAAGGCCGGTGGCGTGAAGCTCGCCCGGTCCGCCGACGAGGCCGAGTCCGTGGCCGCGCAGATCCTCGGCATGGACATCAAGGGACACACCGTCCACCGGGTGATGGTCGCCGAGGGTGCCCGGATCGAGGAGGAGTACTACTTCTCCCTCCTCCTGGACCGCGCCGAGCGTCGCTACCTCGCGATGGCGAGCGTCGAGGGCGGCGTGGAGATCGAGCAGCTCGCTGTCGAGCGGCCCGAGGCGCTCGCCCGCGTCGCGGTCGACCCTCGCGTCGGCATCGACGCGGCGAAGGCGGCCGAGATCGTGGCTGCCGCCGGCTTCGCCGACGACGTCGCTCCCGCGGTCGCCGACATCGCCCAGCGCCTCTGGGACGTGTACCGGAGCGAGGACGCGACGCTCGTCGAGGTCAACCCGCTCGTGCGCACGGCGGACGGCGCCGTCATCGCCCTCGACGGCAAGGTCACGCTCGACGAGAACGCCGGCTTCCGGCACCCCGACCACGAGGGCCTGGTCGACGCCGAGGCGGCCGACCCGCTCGAGGCCAAGGCCAAGGCGGCCGGGCTCAACTACGTGAAGCTCGACGGCGAGGTCGGGATCATCGGCAACGGCGCCGGGCTCGTGATGAGCACGCTCGACGTCGTCGCGTACGCCGGCGAGGCGCACGGCGGGGTACGCCCGGCGAACTTCCTCGACATCGGCGGCGGCGCCTCGGCCGAGGTCATGGCCGCCGGCCTGGACGTGATCCTGAACGACCCGCAGGTCCTCTCGGTCTTCGTGAACGTGTTCGGCGGCATCACGGCCTGCGACGCCGTGGCCAACGGCATCGTGAAGGCCCTCGAGATCCTCGGCGAGGCGGAGACGAAACCGCTCGTGGTGCGTCTCGACGGCAACAACGTGGCCGAGGGGCGACGAATCCTGCGTGAGGCCGCGCATCCCCTGGTGGTGCTCGCGGACACGATGGACGGCGGCGCGGACAGGGCCGCCGAGATCGCCTACGCAGCCACCCAGGCCTGACGGCCACCGCCGCACACCCGAAGCACCGACGCCCGATCAGTGGCAGACGAAAGGCCGACACGATGGCGATCTTCATCGACGAGACCTCCAGGGTCATCGTCCAGGGCATGACCGGTTCCGAGGGACAGAAGCACACGCGGCGCATGCTCGCGAGCGGCACCTCGATCGTCGGCGGCGTCAATCCGCGCAAGGCCGGCAGCACCGTCGAGTTCACGTACTCCGACGGCGCCGGGGCGCCGGGGGCTGCGACCGTGCCCGTCTTCGGTTCGGTCGCCGACGCGATGGCCGCCACCGGCGCCGACGTGTCCGTGGTCTTCGTCCCGCCCGCCTTCACCAAGGCCGCGGTGATGGAGGCCGTCGATGCCGGCATCGGTCTCGTCGTGATCATCACCGAGGGCGTCCCGGTCGCGGACACCGCCGAGTTCTTCAGCTACGCCCGTGCCGCGGGGGTGCGGCTCATCGGGCCCAACTGCCCCGGTCTGATCAGCCCGGCCGCCTCCAACGTCGGCATCATCCCCGCAGACATCGCGGGCAGCGGCCCGATCGGCCTGGTCTCCAAGTCGGGCACGCTGACGTACCAGATGATGTACGAGCTCCGGGACCTGGGCTTCAGCACCGCCATCGGGATCGGCGGCGACCCGATCATCGGCACCACCCACATCGACGCCCTCGCGGCGTTCGAGGCCGACCCGAACACCGAGGTCATCGTCCTCATCGGCGAGATCGGCGGCGACGCCGAGGAGCGTGCCGCCGCCTTCGTCCAGGCCAGCGTCACCAAGCCGGTCGTCGGGTACGTCGCCGGATTCACCGCGCCCGAGGGCAAGACGATGGGCCACGCGGGCGCTATCGTCTCCGGTTCCTCGGGCACGGCCCAGGCCAAGAAGGAGGCCCTCGAGGCGGCCGGCGTCGCCGTCGGCAAGACGCCCAGCGAGACCGCGGCTCTGGTGCGGGCGCTCGTCACCCGCTGACTGCTCTGCCCCAGCCGTCGGCCGGGTCGCGCTCGCGCGCGACCCGGCCGACGTCGTCATGTCGGGCACGCCCGGACCCGTGCGCGCGTCCGCCTGCGACACGCGCGCTGGGCGCGACACGCGGGGCGGCCGGACACGTCCCGAGCGGGCTTGCGGCCCGACCATGGTCGGTGATGAGCACCTCGACCGCCGCCCGCGTCCGCACGATTCTCGCCGACGTCCCCGCCCGCACCCTCGACGCCGTCCCGGAAGGCGCCGGCCGGGCGCTCCTCGCCGGCGTCGAGGCGGCGGTGTTCGCCTGGCTCTGCGTGGTGATCCCGGCGGTGGCGACCTACGTCGCGACCGCCGCCGCGCCTGCCCTGGGTGACGCGACGTGGCTCGAGGCCGCCGCCGCCGGGAGCGGGGTGTGGCGGCTCGCGCACGGCGGCGCTCTGACGGTCTCCGGAGCGACGGTGAACCTCGTCCCGCTCGGGTTGAGCGCGCTCGCCGTTGGCGCCGCTGGGCTCTCCATGCGCCGGGCCCGGGTGCTGACCTGGCCGGGGATCGTCTCGGCCACCCTCGGATACGCGGCGGCAGCCCTGGTGCTCGCCTCGTTGCCCAGCGCCGCCGCGGGCGGACCGGGGCGCACAGCGCTCGGCGCCGTCCTCGTCGGGGCGCTCGGGGCGGTGCTCGCCGTCCGACGTGGGCGTGGCAGCCTCCCACCACTGAGCTGGGAGCTGGAGGTCCAGCTCGCGAGGATCCCGCGGGACGTGCGCGACGGCCTCGTCGCCGGGACCCGTGGCGCGGGCCTTGCGGTCCTCGGGCTGCTGGGGATCGGCGCCGTGCTGGTCGGCGTCTCGCTGGGCGTCAACCATGAGCGCTTCTCCGCCTCCCTGGCGGCCTTGCGCGCGGACGGACTGGGCGTCGTGATGCTGCTGATCGCCTCCCTCCTGCTGCTTCCGACAGTCCTGGTCTGGGCGGTGGCCTGGGTCGCGGGCACCGGTTTCGCCGTCGGCGTGGGGACGACCGTCTCGCCGGATGCCGTGCTCCTGGGGCCGCTCCCGGTCTTCCCGCTCGCCGCTGCGCTCCCGGGCACGACGCCGCTGGCGGGCTGGACCCCGCTCGCCGTCGTCGTGCTGGGGCTCGGGGTCGGCTGGTACCTCCATGCGCGCCACCTGCAGGAGCGCCTCTGGGGGTCCGCGCTCACGGCCGTCGTCGCGGCGCTGGGCTGCGGTGCGGTGATGTGGCTGCTCGGGGCCGCCTCACGTGGGTCGGTCGGGCCGGGCCGGATGGCCGAGGTCGGGCCGGACCCCCTGGCGCTCGCGCTGGCGGTCACCGTTCAGGTCGGGCTCGGAGCCGTGGCGCTCGTGCTCGCAGCCAGGCCGGACACGGTCGCCTTCGCTCGTCGGTGCTGGTCCGCAGCGTGGGCAGCCACCAGGAGCGTGCCGGGCCGCCTCAGGGCGACCCGGGGCTGAATTCCTCGAGCGCCTTCCGGAACTCGGCCTCGCAGGCGTCCTGGGCCGACACCGTGAGAGCGCGGTTCAGGCAGTCCTGGCGCTCCTGGTGGATCGACCAGGTGATGACGACGCCGATCGAGGACACCAGGTAGACGGCGCCGAGCAGGAGGCTGACCGCCACGACCGGCATCAGGGTGCGGCGCAGGCCTGTGGCCCGCGCTGTGCGCAGCGCCCTGATCCCCGCGACCACGGCGGCGAGCGAGAAGGCCACCGCGAGCGCCTGCCAAGGCAGGGGCAGGCCCGAGGTGATGAGGGCCCCGAACGTGAACCCGATGGCTGCGAGCGACCGGCGGCCGGCTGTGCGCACCTCCTCGGGCGACGGCGGACGGCGGCCCGGTCCGGTGCCCGGCCCTCTGCCGGTCGAGGGTGGTCCAGGGGGCCGCGGCCCCTCCGGCGGAACGCCGCCCGGCCGCTGGCGCTGCCGCTCTCGTGCCGGACCCAGGGCCGGGTCGTCCTGCGGCGGCCCGGACGCCGGGGGCGGCGCGTAGGGATTGCCCACACCTCACCTCTCGTTCGACTCGACCGACCACCCATTGTCCCCCGTCGCGGGACAGATAGGCTCGCCTCTCGTGAGCCCGAAACGCGCTGTCGTCCTCCTGTCCGGCGTCGGGTCCATCGCCGCCGCTGTGCTGCACGCGCAACGAGACCCGGTGTTCGGGCTGCAGGTCGTGGCGGTGGGATCCGACAACGCCGCTGCTCCGGGCCTCGCCCGCGCGCGAGAGGCCGGCGTCGCCACCTTCTCGGTCGCGCCCGCGGACTTCCCGGACCGCGGGGCGTGGGACGGCGCACTCACGGCGGCCGTGGACGCCTTCGCCCCGGATCTCGTGCTGTGCGCCGGGTTCATGCGGATCCTCGGACCGTCCTTCCTCGGCGCCTACGAAGGGCGCACGGTGAACACCCACCCGTCGCTGCTGCCGGCGTTCCCGGGCGCGCACGCCGTCCGCGACGCGCTGGGCTACGGCGTCCGGGTCACCGGCTGCACCGTGCACCTGGTGGACTCCGGCGTGGACACCGGCCCGGTGCTCGCCCAGGGGGCCGTCGAGGTGTTCCCGAGCGACGACGAGCAGAGCCTCCACTCCCGGATCAAGACCGTGGAGCGTGACCTGTTCGTGCGCACGGTCGGCCGGATGGCCCGCTACGGCTGGCGGGTCGACGGCCGGCAGGTCCACGTGGGCTGAGAGCACGGCGCTCTCGCTACGATGGGCCCCGGCCGTGACTGGCGCCTCGGGGTGGAGCTCACCACCAGGGAGCGGCCGAGGTCCCTCGCCGTGCACCGTCCGCCTGGGTGCCCGGGTCCGCTGGTGTGACGAACCGTCACGCCGCCGCTCTTGAGGAGACACCATGAACCCGGCGCAGACCCAGCCCAGCGACGGACCGGCCCCCGGGGGCCTCGACCAGGTGCCGGTGCGGCGGGCCCTCGTCTCCGTCTACGACAAGACCGGCTTGGTCGAGCTCGCGACGGCGCTGCACGCCGCCGGCGTCGAGATCGTCTCTACCGGGTCCACCGCCGCCCGCATCGCCGGCGCCGGCATCCCGGTGACCCCCGTCGACGAGCTCACCGGGTTCCCCGAGTGCCTCGACGGTCGCGTGAAGACGCTGCACCCGCGGGTCCACGCGGGCCTGCTGGCCGACAGGCGCAAGGCCGACCACGTCGCCCAGCTCATCGAGCTCGGGATCGAGCCCTTCGACCTCGTGGTCGTGAACCTCTACCCGTTCACCGCCACCGTCGCCTCCGGTGCGGCGCCGGAGGAGTGCGTCGAGCAGATCGACATCGGTGGGCCCTCGATGGTCCGCGCGGCGGCCAAGAACCACCCGAGCGTCGCCGTCGTCGTCGACCCGGCGCGCTACGGCGACATCGTCGCTGCGATCGCGGCCGGCGGTTTCACCCTGAGCCAGCGTCGCGCGCTCGCCGCTGCGGCCTTCGTGCACACCGCGACCTACGACGTCGCGGTCGCCGGCTGGATGGGCAACGTCCTAGCCCCCTCGGACGAGGTGGACGGCGTCGCCACCGGCTTCCCTGCCTGGGTCGGTGCGACCTGGGAGCGTTCCAGCGTGCTGCGGTACGGCGAGAACCCGCACCAGTCGGCGGCCCTCTACACCGCGAGCGGCGGCCGGCCGGGCCTGGCGCAGGCGGAGCAGCTGCACGGCAAGGCGATGAGCTACAACAACTACGTCGACGCCGATGCCGCCTGGCGCGCCGCCTACGACCACGACGGCCCGACGGTCGCGATCATCAAGCACGCGAACCCGTGCGGCATCGCCGTGGGCTCGGACATCGCCGACGCCCACGCCAAGGCGCACGCCTGCGACCCGTTGTCGGCCTTCGGCGGGGTGATCGCTGCGAACGAGCCCGTGACCGCCGCCATGGCCGCGCAGATCGCGCCCGTCTTCACCGAGGTGGTCCTCGCCCCCGAGTTCGAGCCCGAGGCGCTCGAGATCCTCACGGCGAAGAAGAACATCCGGCTGCTGAGGCTGCCCGGGCGGCCGTCGGCGAGCGTCGAGATGCGGCCCGTGAGCGGCGGTCTCCTCCTGCAGGGCGTCGACAGGATCGACGCCGCCGGCGACGACCCGGCGGCCTGGACGCTCGCCGCCGGGGAGCCTGCCGACGAGGCCACGCTCGCCGACCTCGTCTTCGCGTGGCGAGCGGTTCGTGCGGTGAGGTCCAACGCGATCCTGCTGGCCGACCACGGCGCCTCGGTCGGCGTCGGCATGGGCCAGGTGAACCGCGTCGACGCCTGCCGGCTTGCCGTCGAGCGCGCGGGTGCCGGGCCCGACGGCCGCGCCCGCGGCTCCGTCGCCGCGTCCGACGCCTTCTTCCCGTTCGCGGACGGCCTGCAGGTGCTGCTCGACGCCGGGGTCCGGGCAGTCGTCCAGCCCGGCGGATCGGTGCGGGACGCGGACGTGGTCGAGGCGGCTCGGGCGGCGGGCGTCACGCTCTACCTGACCGGAACTCGGCACTTCGCGCACTGAGGTCGGCCGCGCGTCGCGCCGGCCGACGCCGTCCGCCAGGGGCGCTCCTTCGCCGGGGCGCCCCTGGCGTCGCTCAGGAGCAGACGGCGTCCCGCAGCGCTCGCGTCGGGTCCACGGCCAGGTCGAGGTCGAGGACGGGACGCTGCGGGGCCCCGAGAAGTCGCCGCAGCGCACCGACGTCGCGAGGCGCGTCCACGGCGAGCCCCGCCACGAGGACGGCCTCGGACGACCCGACCTGGGGCGGTTCCACGTAGAGCGCGGTCCAGGACCCCGGCTGCCCGGGATCACCGCGCAGGACGACCTGGTCGGTCGGCGAGGGCTGGCCGAACAGCGACAGGTGGTGTCCGTGCTGGGTGGAGAAGGTGTGCGGAGCCGGGTCGCTCGCGGACAAGGGGCCGCTCATGATGTCCGCGGCGACGAGCGCCGGGTGGTGCAG
>JAHECE010000005.1:26507-29326 GCA_024641895.1 Actinomycetales bacterium | reverse complement strand
TTAGTGGACCGGTGACTTTGGTCACAGTCGCGAGCGGAGCCGCTCCCGGAGCAGGGCCGGGGCGCGCCCCGGGTACCTGGCCTCCTCGCGTCGTCTAACCCGCCACGCCGGCGGGCCTGCGGTACAGGGCGGCGTTCGCGACCTGGATCGCCCCCGGGTGGCCCGGAAGCGGCGTGATCGGACCGCCACGCATGAAGGTCCGGATCGCGTGAGCGATCACCTCGGGGTGGCTGAAGTTCGCGGCGTGCGCGACGTCGGGCAGTCGAATGACGGTCACGTGCTCGGCCATCGAACTGACGACCTCGCGGACTCGCCCGACCCGCGGAAGGAGGGGGTCACGCCCACCGAGCACCGCCATCGCAGGCGCATCCAGCGTGAGCATCCGTTCGAGCACCGGGTACCTCGTCATCGCCACGAAGAGCCGCAGGCTGTCGAGGAGCCCGAACCGGAGGTAGTCCGGCACGGCGACGCTGACGAGGCGCAACGGCTCCCGCGGCACGTCCCGGATCATCTGCGCCAGCCCGCGCAGGAGCGGCCGGTTGTGCGGCCCGCCGGCCGGCGACACGAGCACGAGCCGGTCCGTCCGATCGGGATAGCGGCCGGCGAACTCCATCGAGACGGCCGTCCCCAGCGAGTTGCCGACCAGGCTCGCCCGTTCGAGGCCGACGGCGTCCATGAAACGCGCGAGCGCGTCGGCCAGAGCCGGGATGCCGAGGACGTGCGGGGGGCTGCCGCTCCTGCCGTAGCCGGGAAGGTCGGGCACGTAGGTCGGGAACTCGTCGGCGAGCCGCCCGGCCGTGGGGAGGAGATAGGTCCCCGAGATCCCGAAACCGTGGACGTGGACCATCGGCGGACCCTCGGCTGGCTGGGCCGATGCCCGGTAGAACACGGGTATCCGGTCGACCTCGACCTCGCGTTCCACCATCGACTCCGGGCTCGGCGGTGCCCAGCGCGGCACCTGCCTCAGTGCCGACTCGGCAGCGCGCTCTCCCGTTTCTACAGCCCGCCGAACGACGAGATTCGGGTTCGCGTGCAAGTCGGTCCAGGCTCTGTCGAGCAACGCTCCGGACCGGGGCAGCCGACGCGCGTAGCTCACCAGCCGATTGAGCTCGACCTTCTCGCTGACCTCCATGGCACCAACCCTGCCACCTCGGCAGATAGGGCGCACCGACAACGCCGGGCGGCGGCAACCCGACTACACGCCTCGGGCCAGGCGTGGGACGATCACGGAGTGCTGGGCGCGCGGCGGTCGGTCGTTCACCAGGCGCGGGACCTGGTGGCGTTCTGCGCCAAGGATCTTGCGTACATCCTGCGCTGGCCCGTCGTCGGGCACCTCACGGGTGCCTCGGCTCAGCACTACGCCGTGCCACCGAACCCACGCGGCCCGGTGCTGGTCCTGCTGCCAGGTGTACTCGAGACGTGGCAGTTCATGCGCCCGCTGGCCGACTTCCTCTTCGAGCACGGCTACCGCGTCCGGACCGTGCCCTACCTCGGCCACAACGCGGGCCCGATCCGTGAGATGGCGGTGTACACGGGTCGCTTCCTCGAGGAGCAAGACCTGGACGACGTGGTCATCGTGGCCCACAGCAAAGGGGGCCTCATCGGCAAGTACGTCATGGCCCATACGGCTGCAGGCGATCGCGTCCGCGCGATGGTCACGGTCAACGCCCCCTTCAGCGGGTCGAGCCTCGCCCACGTCATCCGGATGCGGATCGTCAGACACTTCCACCCGCGCCACCCGACGATCTCGGGACTGAACCGCAGTACCGCGGTGAATGCCCGGATCACGTCGATCTGCAGCACCTACGACCCGCTGATCCGGGACCACGAGTCGATGGACGGGGCGACGAACGTCAGCCTGGATGCGATCGGCCACTTCGGGATCCTGACCGACGACCGCCTGCAGGCGGCCATCCTCACGGTCGCCTCGGGGGGACACCTCGTCGACGGCGCCCGGATCTGACGGCGAAGGCCTGCGCGACTCGAGGCCGACGCCACTCCGTGCGGTTGGGGGCGATCCCCACACCTCCGGCCGGAGGTCGTCCCGACCACCCGAGGGTGACCCGGTCCCGGGAGCCGATCAGCTACTTGAACCCGTGCGCAGGTCGCCCGGTTCGCCGCCAGTCAGCCCCTCGAGCTCGACGAACGGCGCCACCGCACAGGTCGGCACCGACCAGCACGGCACGTCGAAGTCCCCAGCCGAACGGCTATGGCCCTGGCCGCGCATCGAGATTCCGGCGCGGGGTCACCGCAGCGGTCTGCGTGTGCCGTCGCTGCTGATCAGCGACGGCACACGCAGTCACGTCAGGCGTGCCTCCGAACCGACACTCAGGAACAGCCGGCGTCGCTGACGATGGCAGCGAGCTCGGCCTCGTAAGCATCAACGGCGGCGGAGTAGCCGGCAGTCGCGTCACTGAGAGAGGCGCCACCGGGAATGGCGTCGACCGCGTCACTGAAGGCCGCCCCGGCGTCGTCAGCGGCGGCCGAGGCCGCAGCGTCCAGGTCGGCCCCCGCGTCCTTGGCTGCGGTGACGCTCGCGCGCACGGCATCGCGCTGGGCAGCGAGCTCCTCGAGCGTCGCGTCTGCTGCGATCAGATCCGCGAGTGTGCCGAGCTCCTGCGAGATCGTGTCGAGGCTGTCGCAGTACTGGGTCGAGGTGTCCTCCACGGTGGGCGAGGAACACGCTGCGAGGCCGAAGGTGCTGATCAAGAGGGCGCCGACGCCGATGGCGACGAGGCGGGGATGGCGACGCATCTCAGTTACTCCCGGGGTTTGACGACTCGTGGTGCCGCGATGTTAGCCGCGCCGTGGCGTCGCCC
>JAHECE010000005.1:19695-26497 GCA_024641895.1 Actinomycetales bacterium | reverse complement strand
GTCGCCCTCCTCTGGCCACCCCAGCGCGTCGTCGGCGACCTCGGAGCGCGGAGCGGAGGCGTCCGCCCTCGAGTCGAACGCGGGTCGGCTCGCCGGCGAGTCAAGGGGCGCGTGACGACGACGGGGTTGGGACCTGGCGGAGGGCGGGGGATTCGAACCCCCGGTGCGGGATCACCGCACAACGGTTTTCAAGACCGTCACATTCGGCCGCTCTGTCAGCCCTCCAGACCCGCCATTGTGGCGCATCGACACCTCGCCGGCTGCGCGACTGCCCCGGACGGGCGAGTGGCGACAGGCCTCGGAAGGGGACGCCGCCATAGACTCGGCTGTCACCCGGAGGTCACACCGCCGCCCTCGAATCGAGCACGCCATGCATGCTTCTTCGCAGTCCTGGCCGCGTTCCGGCCCGGTTCGGCTCTGCCGCTCGAGGGAATTCGCCGTCGGCTCCTACCGCCCCGCCCTCATCCTCGACTTCACCGCGAGCGCGTAGCCGCCCGTGCGAGCGATCACGATCCCCGAGCCCGGCGGACCCGAGGCACTCGTCCTGACCGAGCTGCCGGAGCCCGTCCCGGGTCCCGGCGAGGTACTCATCGACGTCGCCGCCGCGGGGGTCAACCGGGCCGACATCCTGCAGCGGCAAGGTCACTACCCACCTCCGCCCGGTGCGCCGGCATGGCCCGGGCTCGAGTGCTCCGGCGTGATCAGCGCCGTCGGCACCGGCGTCGAGGGCTGGCGCGTGGGAGACCGGGTGGCGGCGCTTCTCGACGGCGGTGGCTATGCGGAGAGGGCCGTCGCACCGGTGCGCCACCTCTTGGCCGTGCCGGACGCCGTCGACCTCATCGACGCCGCAGGCCTGCCCGAGACCGTCTGCACGGCATGGTCGAACCTCGTCATGGTCGGTCGCCTCCGCCGCGGCGAGACCGTGCTGATCCATGGCGGTTCCGGCGGAGTCGGGTCGGTCGCGATCCAGCTCGCGCGGGCAGTCGGCGCAAGGGTCGCCGTGACCGCCGGCGGTAGCGAGCGGGTCCGGCGCTGCCTTGATCTCGGCGCCGACACAGGGATCGACCACCGCGTCCAGGACTTCGTCGCCGCGCTGCGCCAGGCCACCGAGGGACGCGGCGCCGACGTCGTCCTCGACGTGCTCGGCGCCGGCTACCTGGCGCGCAACCTCCAGGCATTGGCGCCTGACGGACGACTCGTCGTCATCGGGCTCCAGCACGGTCGCCGCGCAGAGATCGACCTGGGGCTCCTGCTCGCCAAGCGGGCGAGCGTGCACGGCACGACCCTGCGGGCCAGACCTCCTGAGCAGAAGGCCGCGATCGTGGCCGAGGTCACCGAGCGGGCCTGGCCGATGCTCCGCGACTCACGCCTGCGTCCCGTCATCCACGCGCGCCTGCCGCTCGCGGACGCCGCCGCAGCACACGAGCTCCTCGAGTCCGGAGCCGTGTTCGGCAAGCTGGTGCTCACCACCTGACGCCGATCGGCGCGGCCGGCTCCCGGACGCCCTGCGCCACTGAGCCTCCTCCGAGGCAGGCCCGAGCATCAGGGAAGCCTCGTGGCGCATAGCGTCCCGGATGTTCCCCACAAAGGGCGCCCCGGTCCGCGAGCGCCCCGGCGAGCGGGCACTAGCGCTCGCGAGGAACCAGCCAGACGCTGGCGTGCGGAGCCAGCCACACGTTGCCGTCGTCCGCCACGTTGATCGGCCGCCCGCTGAGGAGGTCGACCGAGTCCCACAGGCCGAGGCCGCCCAGACGCCACGAGGGCCACGGCCGCCACTGCGGGGTCATGTTGTAGAGGCCGAGGAACGAGCCCAGCGGGTGCCGGCGCAGCACCGGGAGCACACCGGGATCGCTCTCGTCGAGCACCTCGGCCGGGACCCAGGCGTCCAGGTAAGGGCTGCTCTTGCGGACGTCGATGATGTGTGCGAGGCCACTGAACATCCGGGCCGAGACCGTCCCCGGGTAGCGACGCGCCTCCGCACGACCCCATGGCATCCGCGGGCGGTGCACCCACCGGTTGTCGTCGGCGTGTCCCGGCTCTTGCGCCCACATCGCGTCGTTCGGCAGACCGATCTCGTCACCCATCCAGATGACGGGGATCCCACCCCAGCCGAGGATCAGCGCGTAGAGCAGGAGGAGGCGGTCGATTGCCTGCTGGGTGGCGACCCGGTCCCCGGCCTCGACCGCGGCGTCGAGGCCGACCAGGGCCGCAGCTCCGCCGCTGACCCGCCGGTCACCGGTGGCGGGGTTGTACTGGAACACGTGCCCCCGCGCCGTCGAGCCAGGGAACTGACCGGTGAAGTAGTCCGAGCAGAAGGCTCGGTGCTGGTAGCCGTTGAGCCCCACGGCTGCGGCGTCTCCGTCGTCGATCGCCCACCCGATGTCGTCGTGGCAGCGCAGGTAGGTGATCCACGCCGTGCTCGCGGGCACCGGCGGGAGTCCCCGCAGGGCATGCGCGCCGAGCGTGACGTCCTTGGCGGCGAGCATCGACCAGGCGTGGACCATGAGGCTGTTGTGGTAGGCCAGGTCGCTGACCTTGCCGTAGTGCTTGCCCTGGCCGAGGTACTGCACGAGGTCCGCAGGGGCGACGATCGCCTCGGCCTTGAAGATCATCGCGGGTGCCGCGATGCGGGCGACGGCGCGCAGGGCCTGGGTCAAGGCATGGACCTGCGGCTGGTTCTGGCAGTTGGTGCCCATCGTCTTCCACGTGAAGGCAATGGCGTCGAGGCGCAGCACCTCGACGCCGAGCGAGCCGAGGAACAGGATGATGTCCGCGTACTCGTAGAAGACATCGGGGTTCGCCCAGTTCACGTCCCACTGGAACGAGTTGAACGTCGTCCAGACCCAGCCGCTCAGGTCGTCGTCCCAGGTGAAGTTGCCCGGGGCGAAGTCCGGAAATACCTCCGGCAGCGTCCGCTCGAACGCGTCGGGCATGTAGCGGTCCGGGAACACGTAGAAGTAGTCGCGGTACTTCTCGTCGCCTGCCCGGGCCGCCTCGGCCCAGGCGTGCTCCTTGGCCACGTGGTTGAGGACGAGGTCGGCGACCAGGCTGATGCCCTCGGCCCGCAGCGCCGCGGAGAGCCGGCGCAAGTCCTCGGTGGTGCCGAGGTCCGCGCGGACCTGCCGGTAGTCGGCGACCGCGTAGCCGCCGTCGCTGTCCCCCGCGCGGGGCTTGAGGATCGGCATCAGGTGCAGGTAGGTGATGCCGAGCTCCTTGAGGTAGGCGATCTGCTGCTCGACGCCTTCCAGCGTGCCCGCGAACCGGTCCGCGTAGCAGGCGTAGCCGACCATCTTCCCGGACTGGAACCAACCGGGGTCGAGCAGCCGCTTGGTGTCGAGGCGTGCCAGCTCGGGTTCCCGGTCCCGGAACGCCGTGGCGGCGAGGAAGAGCAGCCGGGCCTCGAGGTCCTCGACCTCGCGCGGCGGGTACACCGCGGCCAGCCCCTCGTGCAGATCGGGCCACCACTGCTCCACCCGGAGCTCGAACATGTCGCGCTGCTCGGGCGTGAGATCGCCCAGCACGTCCGCAACCGCCAGGAAGTTGGGTAGGTCCCTCATCGACCTGTGCTCCTCGTCAGCTGGACTTCCATCGGTCGGTCAGTCCTTCCCGCCAGGCTCAACGCCGAACCCCGGTCATGCGTGCGCCGTGCCGGCCTCGCCCCGGCGGTCATGACCATCGACCGAACGACCCAATGTAACGACTGCAACCACGCCACGTACGACGGCTCGGCAGCCGTCTCGGGTCGTCGGCGCACGGCGATCCGAGATCGTCCGCTCACTCCCGTGGCGCCGCGGTCGAGGTCCGCACGACCAGCTCGGTCGGGTGCAGCGTCGCGTCTGCATCAGGCGCCTCCCCGCCGTCGATCATCGTGAGCAAGATGCGTGCCGCATCCCCGCCCTGAGTGACCGCGGACTGCCGGATGGTCGTCAGACCGAGGACCTCGCTCGCGTCGTGACCGTCGACACCGATGACCGAGAGGTCCTCCGGCACCCGTAGCCCCGCTTCGCGTGCGGCGAGCATGGCCCCCATCGCCATCTCGTCCGAGGCCGCGAAGATGGCCGTGATCTCGGGCGACTGCTCCAGCAGTGCCCGCGTGGAGTCGTTGCCGCCCTGAATGTCGAAGTAGCCGCTGACGAGCCACTCAGGCGGAACCGGGACGCCCGCGCGGCTCAGCGTGTCCTGCCAACCGCGGCGACGCCCGAACGGCGGCGACCAGGCCGAGACGGCGTCAGGCATGCCCGTGATGTGGCCGATCCTGCGGTGACCCAGACCCAGGAGGTGCTGGCACGCAGCCTTCCCGGCGGCGTAGTCGTCGATCCGGACGGTCGGGTGCCCCTCGACCCCGGAGCCCACGAAGACCACCGGCACCCGCAGCGCGAGCAACGACTCGGCCTCGTAGGTGCCCAAGGGCAGGCCGACGACGATGATGGCGTCCACCCGACGCCGGAGCACCTCGACGTCGACGGGCTGGCGACCTCGTCGCTCCACCTTGAAGGTGTAGAGCAGCGCGTCGAAACCGTGGCTCCGCAGCTCGCGCTCAGCGCCCTCGATGACGTTGGCGAAGTACCAGCGGCTTACCCACGGGGTGAGGACCCCGACAGTCCGCGTCCGGCCGGAGGCCAGCGACGAGGCCGACGGAGACGGGACGTAGCCGAGCATGGCGGCTGCCGAGCGCACCCGGTCCCGGGTGCCGTCGGAGACGTTGGGCAGGCCGCGCAAGGCTCGGGAGACGGTGGCGGTGGATACTCCCGCCAACCGCGCCACGTCCTCGATGCCACCCGCCACGGGTTGGATTGTCCCCGAAGGACGCCACAGCCGGGCCGTTACGGCGCGAGTTGACCGGCATGTGGGAAGGGCCCGCTAGCGCAGGAGGCTCTCGAGGATCGGGGCGAGCCCGTCGTCGTCGACGTGAGCCGTGAGGGCGTCCGCCGCGGCCACGGTGAGGCTGTCCGAGCCGCCCATCGCCACTCCGACGCCCGCCCACCGCAGCATCTCGACGTCGTTGTGTCCGTCCCCGACGGCAACGCTGGCACCCGCCGGGACCTCGAGCCGCTCGCGCAGGATCTCCAGACCGCTCGCCTTCGTGACACCCGGCGGGGTGAGGTCGAGCCAACCCGTCCAGCCGATGGCGTACGTGACGCCGGCCAGGCCGCTGCGCCTGACCAGCTCGCGGAAGTCGGCCGAGCCGAGCGACAGGTCGCGGACGGTCACGCGACTGGCCGGCGCCTCGCACAAGGTCTCGAAGTCGACGACCGTGACCGGCGAGGCGAGCTCACCGTCCGGGAAGGGGTGGCTCACGAGGAAGCCTTGGCCGGCCTGCTCGACCGCGAACAGGCCGTCGGGCAGGTACCCGCGCAGGAGCCGCAGCGCCGGCTCGGGGTCGAACGTGACGACGTCCGTGACCTTGTGCCCACCCGGCAGGGCCGGGTCGAGGCGCGCGCAGACCGCCCCGTTCGACGTCACCAGCCAACCCGTCTCGATCTCGAGCTCAGCGGTCACGGGTAGCGCGCCGGTCACCGACCGGCCGGTCGCGAGCACGATGTTCGCCCCGAGCTCACGCAGCGCACGCACCGCCGCGCGGACCCGCGGGGAGACAGCGCCGTCGTGCCGGACGAGGGTGCCGTCGATGTCGAGGGCGAGCAGGAAGTCAGGCCCGGGCCGGAAGTGACGCGTCAGCTCAGGCGAGAACTCGGGCGGCATCCGGGGCGGCATCACCGGGGCCGGAGCTCGTCGAGCCCACCGAGATAGGGCCGTAGCGCCTCCGGTACGCGCACGGAACCGTCCGCCTGCTGGTGGTTCTCCAGGATCGCCACGATCCACCGCGTCGTGGCCAGCGTCCCGTTGATCGTCGCCACCGGCCGCGGGCCGTCCGCGGTCCGTTCGCGGATCCCCAGACGGCGGGCCTGGAAGGCGGTGCAGTTCGACGTCGACGTGACCTCCCGGTACCGCCCCTGGCTCGGGATCCACGCCTCGCAGTCGTACTTGCGGGCAGCGCTGCTGCCCAGGTCCCCGGCGGCGACGTCGATCACGCGGTACGGGATCTCCACCTTGGCGAGCATCTCTTCCTCCCAGGCAAGGAGGCGCAGGTGCTCGGCGGCCGCGTCCTCGACCGGGACGTAGCTGAACATCTCCACCTTGTGGAACTGGTGGACGCGGATGATGCCTTGAGTGTCCTTGCCGTACGAGCCGGCCTCGCGCCGGTAGCAGGCCGACCAACCGGCGTAGCGCAGGGGGCCACCCGAGAGGTCGAGGATCTCCCCGGCGTGGTAGCCCGCCAGCGCGACCTCGGACGTGCCGGTGAGGTAGAGGTCGTCGGCCTCGAGGCGGTAGACCTCGTCGGCGTGCGCCCCGAGGAACCCGGTGCCGGCCATGATCGACGGCTTCACCAGGGTGGGCGTGATCATCGGCGTGAAGCCGACGGCGACCGCCTGGTCCATGGCGGCCATCAGCAGCGCGAGCTCGAGGCGCGCGCCGACGCCGGTCAGGTAGTAGAAGCGCGAGCCGGACACCTTCGCGCCGCGCTCGGTGTCGATCGCGCCCAGGGCCTGGCCGAGCGCGACGTGGTCACGCGTGGTCACGCCCTCGGCCGCCAGGTCACGGGGAGTGCCGACCTCACGCAGGACGACGTAGTCGTCCTCACCGCCCGCGGGCACCCCGGGCTCGACCACGTTGGGCACCTCGGCGAGGAGCCGATCGAGCTCGGCCTGTGCCGCGTCGGCATCAGCCTGGGCGGTCTTGACCTGGTCGGCGAGCGACTTCGCGTGCGCGAGAACGGCGGGCCGCTGCTCCGGGCTCGACGAAC
>JAHECE010000005.1:0-19685 GCA_024641895.1 Actinomycetales bacterium | reverse complement strand
CCCGCAGCTGCTCGAACGCGACCAGGCTGCCCCGGCGCTGCTCGTCCGCCGCCAGGAGCGCCTCGACGACGCCGGGATCCGCACCGCGGTCCCGCTGGCTGCGCCGGACGACGTCGGGGTCCTCACGTAGGGCCTTCAGGTCGATCACGCCCCGAGACTAGCGGTCCGCCGTCGGACCGGGTGTGGCAGAGCGGCTGGGCGACGGCCTCGGCACCGTGCGGGCCGACCACCTGGGGAGATACCGTCTACCCCATGTGCCCTGACCTCGTCCCGGAGTCTGTCCGATGACGTGGGAGGAATGGGTCAGCATCGCCGCCTTCGTGCTGGCGATCAGCGCCTTCATCGTCGGCATCGTCCTGCTGCGGCGACTGGCCGAGGCGCGCCAGGGCGCCAAGCCGCTGATGGTCCCGAGCGCGAGCGAGGAGGCCCCCACCGGCCCACCCGCGTTCATCATCAACCCGATCAAGGTGCCCGATCCTGCGGCGCTGCGGCAGATCGCGGTGGAGACGGCGGCCCTGCACGGCCTCGAGGCCCCGCTCTGGTACGAGACCACCAAGGAGGACCCGGGCCACGGCCAGGCTCGCCAGGCGGTCGCCGACGGAGCGTCGGTCATCGTGGCCGCCGGTGGCGACGGGACCGTCCGCGCCGTCGCAGACGCCCTCTCGGGCGGCCGGGTGCCGATGGGACTGATCCCCATGGGCACCGGCAACCTGCTGGCCCGGAACCTGGACCTGCCCATGGGCGACCCCCGGGCGCTGGTCGTCGTCGCCCTCACGGGCCGGGACCACGCGATCGACGTCGGCTACCTCAGGGCCGAGGGCGAGTCGGGCGAACCGTCGGCGCCCAGTGACTCAGCAGTGGGCGGCGCCGGTGCCAAGGAGCACTGCTTCCTCGTCATGGCCGGTCTCGGCTTCGACGCGGCGATGGTCGCTGGTGCGGACAACGAGCTCAAGAAGCGGGTCGGGTGGCTCGCGTACTTCGTCGCGGGCGCGCGGCACCTGCACGGACGGCCCCTCCGCGTGAGGATGACACTCGACGGCGTGCAGTCGCACCACCGGCTGCGGAGCCTGCTCTTCGCCAACTGCGGGCGCCTCCCGGGCGGGATCGTGCTGCTCCCGGATGCCGAGCTCGACGACGGCGTGCTCGACATCGCGGGCATCGACACCAAGGGAGGCGTCTTCGGCTGGGCGTCCCTGTTCGGCAAGGTGGTGCTGCAAGGCGTCGGCTTCCGGCGTGAGCTGCCGGCCAGCCCGGGCTCGATCGAGTTCTGGCGGGGCCAGGACATCGAGGTCCACTCCGAGACGCCTGAACCCGTCCAGGTCGACGGCGACCTGGTCGGCGACGCCGTGCGGGTGCACGTCTGCGTCCGGCCGGGAGCACTGCACGTCCGGACGCGCTGAGACCGCCGGCACGCCCGACGCCGCGCCCGAGGGGCCGCGAGCCTCAGTCCGAGCTCGGCGGGCGGCCGCCCCGCAGCCCCTGGACCCAGGTCCGGGCCGCCAGGAAGTCCTCGTCGAAGGTGCCCGGTCGCACGTCGGCCGGGAGTCCGTCCACGCGCGGGTAGGACCCGAGGAACCGCACCTGGGGGCAGACCCGGTGCAGGCCCATCAGGGCAGCCGCCACCCGCTCGTCGTCCACGTGCCCGTCGGCGTCGATCGAGAAGGAGTACCGCCCCAGGGAGTCGCCGATGGGCCGCGACTCGATACGCGACAGGTTGACCCCGCGGGTGGCGAACTGCTCCAGCATCTCCAGGAGCGCCCCGGCCCGGTCGCTCGACAGGTGAACCATGAGCGTCGTCTTGTCCGCCCCCGTGCGCTCGGGGATCGGGCCGGGGCGTCCCACGAGGACGAACCGCGTGACGGCGTTGGCGTTGTCCTCGATCCCCTCGGCCAGGGCTTCGAGGCCGTAGGTCCGGACGGCGCTCGGCGGCACGAGGGCCGCGTCGAAGCCCAGCGGGGCCGCGCCCTCGGCGTCGCCGCCGTGTTGTGCCGCGCGCTCGGCGATCAGGGCTGCCGGCGCCGTGTTCGACGTCGCGGGCACGTGCACGACCGATGGCAGGGTCGCGGCGAGCCAGCGCCGGCACTGCACCCAGGCGTGCGGGTGCGCCGAGATGCGGCGGACGTCGGCGAGTCGCGATCCCGGAGGACCTGCGAGCGTGAAGCTGACCGGCACCAACATCTCCCGCAGCAGCACCAGGGAGTCCCCGACCGCGAGAGCGTCCAGCGTCGCGGTCACGCCCCCCTCGACCGTGCTCTCGATCGCGACGACCGCGAGGTCGGCCGAGCCCGCACGAACCGCCTCGATCGCCGAGACGACGTCGACCTGAGGAATGAAGTCGGCGCTCGCCGGGTCTGCGACCTGGAGCAGCGCTGCCTCGGTGAAGGTGCCCGCCGGCCCGAGGTAGGCGTACCGCAGGCGTGCCGGGTGCTCGGTCGTCACCGCGTCGGTCATCGGCGCACCGCTCTCTGAGGTGGGTGGGTCTGCCGCCGACCGAGCCTACTGCGCCCGTAGACTCGACAAAGTGCCGCACCACCACACCCGGCTCGGGCCCTCACTCCGGCACCGACCGTCCCGGCGGCTGACGGCGACGGCGATCCTCGTGCTGGTCCTCGCCGTTCTCGCCGGCTCGTTGTCGACCGGCGCCGCCCGTGCGGCCACTGACGACCGTGCCGTCGTCCTGGTCGGAACGACGGGACTGCGCTGGGACGACGTCACCCAGCTCGGGACACCCACCCTGTGGCGACTCAGCCAGGAAGCCTCCCTCGGGAACCTCGCGGTCCGCAGCGTCCGGCGGCTCGCGTGCCCCGCCGACGGCTGGCTCGCGGTCTCCGCCGGCAAGCGCGCCGCCGACGCACCGAGCGACGACGGCCGGTGCCGCACCCTCGAAGAGCCGGGCGCCGACGGCGTGGTGCCCGGCTGGGACGACTTCACGGCGGCCGCGGAGACGTCCACCTACGGTGCGGAGCTCGGGACGCTCGGTTCGGCGGTCCGTTCCGGCGGGCTCGGCGGAGCGGGCTTCGGCCCGGGTGCCGCGATCGCCCTCGCGGGACCTGACGGCGTGCCGGTAGGAGACCACGCGCCGCTGCCCGAGACACCCGAGGATCTCCAGCGAGCGGTGACGCAGGCACTCGCAGAGGTCAGCCTCGTCGTCGTCGACGTCGGCACGGTCCGGGATCCCGGAAAGGCGACCACCGTGCGCCCGCTGGGCACCCCGGGGGACGTGCCGGCGGACGACGTCACCCGCGCGGAGCAGGTCACCGCGGTGGACGAGCGGCTGGCCGCGGTCCTGGCCGCCGTGGAGGCCCGGACCGGGCCCACGACGGTCCTCATCGCCTCGCTGGCCGACTCCGGGCGAGCACCGCGGCTTCAGCTCGCCGCCGCGTCCGGGCCCGCAATCCTGGCCGGGACCCCCGACTTCGAGTCCTCGCTCCTCGGCTCCCTCTCCACGCGCCAGGACGGCATCTTCCAGACCACCGACCTGACGCCGTCCATCCTCGAGGGGCTGGACCTGACGAGCCTCGTGCCGCCCGGCTCGACGGTGGGGGCACCCGTCCAGGCGGTCGCGGTGGGCTCCTCGGTCGAGCCGCTGGCCGCCGTGCTGGACATCGAGCGGCACGCGATATCGATCCAGCCGCTGATCCCGCCGTTCTTCCTGGCGCTGGTCTTCATCAACCTCGGGTTCTACCTGCTCGTGTCCATGGGCTTGAACGGCCGGATGATCACCCGCCTGCGCACGCGGGCGCCGATCGACCCCCAGACGGTGCTGACCGTGCTCAGCGGAGCGGGCGTGAGCATCGCCTCGATCCCGGTGGCGTCGTACCTGGCGAACGCCCTGCCGTGGTGGCGGGCAGACGCACCCGGGTGGGCACTTCTCGGCCTCGTCGTCCTGATCATCGGCGTGATCACCACGGTGACGATGTGGCCGCGGTGGGGCCGCTCCACGACCGCGCCGATCGCCGTCGTGGCCGGGCTCACCATGGCCGTGCTCTGCTACGACGCCGCGACCGGCGGGAAGCTCCAGGTGTCCGCGCTCATGGGCGCCCCGCCGACCGTGGCCGGGCGGTTCTTCGGCCTCAACAACCAGGCCTTCGCACTGCTAGCGACCGCCAGCGTCCTGGTCGCGGCCGTCACCAGCGACCCGTTCGTGCGGGCTGGACGCCGTCGGTCGGCGGCAGCGCTGATCGGCGGGATCGGCCTCTTCGTCACGATCCTCGACGGCGCCCCGGGCCTCGGCAGCGACTTCGGCGGGCCGCCCGTCCTCGTGGTGGGCTTCACCCTGTTCGCGCTCATGGCCCTCGGCATCCGGATCACTGTGCTGCGCGTGGCCGGGGTGCTCGCCGCCGGCGTCGTCGTCGTCATCGGCTTCGCCCTGCTCGACTGGTTGCGCCCGCCCGCGCAGCGCACCCACCTCGGTCGGTTCATCGACACGGTGCTCGACGGCGGCCTCTGGGACGTCGTGAGTCGCAAGCTGGACCAGAACCTTTCCAACCTCGGCGGAACGTGGCTCACCGTGCTCGCGCTCGGCGGCATCGCACTGGTCGTGCTCGTGCTGCTTCGGCCGATCCGCTCGGCTGCCAACGCACCCGACGGCGGGCCGTACAACTGGCTCTCGGGCGGCGCGCCGCTGCGCCTGCTCGGGGAGGCCTCGCCGATGCTCGGTGCAGGGCTCACCACGCTCGGCGTGGTGCTGGCGCTCGGGTTCGCCCTCAACGACTCGGGGATCGTGATCCCCGCGATCGGCGTCTCTCTGGCGGTGCCCCTCCTGGTGGCGCTCAGCGCCAACTGGATGAGAGGCATGCGGGCCCAGGCAGGCCTGAACGGCGGGGTCCCGGACCGCGAGAGCGCCGATGGTTCCCGATCGGACGAGGCGCGTAGCGAGGCAGGCCCGCACTAGCGGCGCCGCGCGCGTCAGACCCCTTCGGTACCGCCGCCGGGACGGTGGTGCGTGATCCGGCGAAAGCGTCGCGCAGAGATCGCGATGGCGACGTCGCGGTACTGGGCGGCGCGGTGGAGCTGACCCTTGAGGTCGTTGCCGCTCGCGCGATGCCGCAGGTCGCAGGGTACCTCGACGACGGCGAAACCCTGGGTGAGCAGGTCGAGCGTCATGCCGGTCTCGACACCCCAGCCGCGCGCCAGCGGCGTCGCAGCGTCGAAGGCAGCCCGGGTGAGGCACCGCTGACCGGACAAGGGCTGCTTGGGGTTCCAGCCGGTGTCGCGCTGGATGGCACGGCGGGCCAGCCCGGTCACGAGACCGCGGCCAGCTGCCCCGGTCTGCGACGGCAGGACGGCGATCGCGCAGTCGGCCTTGCCGGCCAGGATCGGCGGGACGAGCGGGGCGGCATTGACCGCGGTCTCGCCGAGATCGGCATCGATGAAGAGGAGGAGACGCGCCGGAGCGCCGGGCAGGTCCCGCATCGCGACCACCGACGCGCCGGTCTCCATCGCGGAGGCCTTGCCCCTGTTGACCGAGTGACGAACGACGACGGCGCCCGCTCCGCGGGCCACGTGCTGGGTGTCGTCCGTGCTGCCGTCGTCGACCACCAGGACCAGGTCCACGCTCGGGATCGAGCGGGCCGCGCGGATGGTCGCGGCGATGCGCGCGTGCTCGTCCTTGGCGGGGATGACCACCGCGACGCGCTGCTCTCTGTGGGACCTCGGCTCCCGGCCGTCGGTCGGCGAGTCAGCGGCCTCGCCAGGCGGGCCGTCCTCGCTCTCCGGGCTGTCGCTCTGCGCGCTCACGAAGGCAACCCTAGTGGGGTGCGAGCCCGATCGCGCCCCACCCGAGCCACCCCGCGCCGCGACGTCGGACACGCGGACCGACCTGGCATGCAGCGCCCGCAGCGGCCTGCGGGTGCGCGGTGCGGGCCGAGAAGGGGGAACAGGGATCGACTGCGACGTCCCGCCCCGACGGCCGGCGTCCGTGACGTCTCGGCCGGACGGCCCTCTAGCGCAGGGTGACCTGCCGGGAGACGAGGCCGGCGCGAGCCCGGCGCTCGGCGGCCGTCAGTGGCGCGGTCCCCTTCAGCGCCTGGGCGAGCCGGGCGTCGAACGTCTGCGCTGGCGCCTCGACGTCGGCGGCCTCGGTGCCCGGCGCGAGCTCCCAGACCGGCACGACGATGCCGCAGCTGCGGAAGGCCCCGACGAACCGCGAGCCCTCGCCGAGGTTCGACTCGCGCGCCGCGTGCAGTCGCGACAGGGCGTCCAGCAGCGCCTCTTCCGGCTCGGGCCTGGCCCACCGGAGGAACTCGCGGCCCATCCGGACCCAGTAGGCCCCGGGGACCGACACGAGCCGCACGGTCGGGGAGGCGGAGGCGTTGGCGTCGCTCAGGGCCTCGAGCACCTCGGGCGTCCGCTCCGCGCCGTCGGCCAGCCAGTAGTCGAAGCCGTCGTGAACCACGGGCTCGAGCGGGACCGCCGGGTCGAGCACCTCCTGGAGACGCGGCCCGGGTCCGGGGAGGTCGCGGGGGCCGACGGCGGTGCCGGGGTCGGCCTCGATGGCCTCCAGCAGGGCGGCCGCGGCGTCACGGCTCGGGTCGCCGCTGTGGGTCGAGGTCTGGAGCGCGACGATCAGGGTGCCGTCCTCGCGGTGCAGCGCGGACCACATCATCGGCAGCAGGGTGGCGATGACGACCTCACGGGAGCCGTACTCCGGCATGGTGCGCACCGTCGCGGTCGCCGCCGGGACGACCTCGCGCAGAGCGACCCAGTCGGGCTCGTTGGCCAGGCCCGCGAAGGGACGCTCGACCAGCGCCACGGCGCTGCCCTCGCGGGAACGGCCGTGGCAGTTCTTGTAGCGCTTGCCTGAACCACAGGGGCACGGCTCACGCTGGCCGACAACCGGGATACTCATGCCGCAGACCCTACCCAGCCCGTCCGGGTCCCTCGCCACGGCGCACGATCGCGGTCCCGTCCACGCAGGGCCCCCGTCTCGCAGGCCCCCCGGGACGCCCGGGCGTTCGTGGCCCGTCGTGTCATCCGCGATCAGCGCAGGAAGACTGGAGAAGGCGCTGCCTGAGCGAGGTGCCGGTGGCAGGATCTGTGCCATGCACCCCCGCGCCGGCCAGACCGCACTCCCCGAGGACCTCATCGACGTCGACGCCTTGGTGTCGGCCTACTACGACGGGGTCCCCGACGTCGACGACCCGGCCCAGGCCGTGGCCTTCGGTACCTCCGGGCATCGAGGTTCCAGCCTGGACACCGCCTTCAACGAGGCTCACATCCTGGCGATCACCGCGGCGATCATCGAGTACCGCCGGAGTCAGGGCACCGACGGACCCCTCTACATCGGGCGCGACACCCACGGGCTGTCGCTGCCCGCATGGCAGAGCGCGCTCGAGGTCCTGGCGGCAGCAGAGGTCGAGGTCAGGATCGACGCGCGGGATGCCTACACACCGACGCCTGCCGTCTCGCACGCCATCCTCACCGCCAACGGCGCGAACACCACCGCAGGCGTCCGCACCACCGGGTCGGGCCTCGCGGACGGCATCGTCGTGACGCCGTCGCACAACCCGCCGCGCGACGGCGGCTTCAAGTACAACCCGCCGCACGGCGGACCGGCCGACTCGGACGCGACCGGCTGGATCGCGAAGCGCGCCAACGACCTCATCCGGGCCGGCGTGGGCAACATCGCGCGGGTGCCCCTGGAGAGGGCGCTCGTCGCACAGACCACGCGCCGGCACGACTACCTGACGGCCTACGTCGACGACCTCGCCTCCGTGCTCGACCTCGACTCGATCCGGTCCGCAGGCGTCCGCATCGGCGCCGACCCGCTGGGCGGCGCCGCCGTCGACTTCTGGGGCGAGATCGGCGAGCGGCACGGGCTCGACCTCACCGTCGTCAACCCGACCGTGGACCCGCGCTGGTCCTTCATGACCCTGGACTGGGACGGCAAGATCCGCATGGACTGCTCGTCGCCGTCGGCGATGGCCTCCCTCGTCCGGACCATGCAGGCGGGCGGCGGCTCGGCCCCGTACGACGTCGCCACCGGCAACGACGCGGACGCCGACCGGCACGGCATCGTCACACCGGACGCCGGCCTCATGAACCCGAACCACTACCTCGCGGTCGCGATCGACTACCTGTTCCGCACCCGCGACGGGTGGTCACCGACGGCGGCCATCGGCAAGACGCTCGTGTCCTCGAGGCTCATCGACGCGGTCGCACGCGGCCTCAACCGGACGCTCATCGAGGTGCCGGTCGGCTTCAAGTTCTTCGTGCCCGGCCTGCTCGACGGCAGCGTCGGCTTCGGCGGCGAGGAGTCGGCGGGAGCCTCCTTCCTGCGCCGGGACGGCTCGGTCTGGACCACGGACAAGGACGGCATCCTGCTGGCCCTGCTCGCCTCGGAGATCATCGCCACCACGGGCAAGTCCCCGAGCCAGCACCACGCCGACCTGGTCGCCAGGCACGGCGAGTCCTGGTACGCCCGCATCGACGCCGTCGCCACCCGGGAGGAGAAGGCCAAGCTCGCCAAGCTCAAGGCCGACCAGGTCCAGGCCACGATGCTCGCGGGCGAGGAGATCACCGGCCGACTCGTCAACGCCCCCGGGAACGGCGCACCCATCGGCGGGCTCAAGGTCACGACCGAGAACGCCTGGTTCGCCGCGCGCCCGTCGGGCACCGAGGACGTCTACAAGATCTACGCGGAGTCCTTCGTCAGCGCCGAGCACCTCAGCGAGGTGCAGTCGGCCGCCAAGGACGTCGTCTCGGCGGCCCTCGCCTGACGAGCACCCCCGCAGCTCGAGCATCCTCGGCGCCCGCCCCCGGGTGGGCGCCGAGGGCGCTCACCGTCCCGGCACGGGGGCGGGCCGGCGTCACCTCAGGCGAGCAGCGTCGCCCCGAAGGCCAACCCGAGCAGATAGGTCGCCGTCGCGGCGCCGAAACCGATGGCGAGCTGGCGTAGCGCACGACGCAGCGGAGGTCCGCCCGAGAGCACCCCGACGACTGCGCCCGTGGCGAGCAGGGCCAGCCCGACGAGCACGGACGCGATGACCGCGGCGAGGCGACCCTCGAACCCGACGACGTAGGGCAGCACGGGGACTGCGGCACCGGTCGCGAAGAAGCAGAAGCTCGCCACGGCGGCACCCATCCCGGTCCCGACCACGTCGGGCTCATCCTCCGGGTCGATGCCGAGCGGGCCGACGACAGACCCGGCCGGAGGCCCGTCGAGCACGGCCGCGGCCTTGGCCGCGGCCTCCTCGACCGAGAAGCCGCGCGCCCGGTAGACGAGCGCGAGCTCGTTCGCGTCGACGTCGAGGTGTGGGAGCGCCGTGTCCGCCCTCGGGTGGACGGTGGAGGCCTCGAGCAGCTCGCGCTGGGACCGGACCGAGACGTACTCACCGGCTCCCATGGACAGAGCGCCGGCCAGGAGGCCGGCGACCCCCGTGAGCAGCACCGCCGCCCCGGGCAGGCCGCTCGCGGCGACGCCCAGCACGAGAGCGAGGTTGCTGACGAGCCCGTCGTTCGCGCCGAAGACGGCCGCGCGGAAGGATCCGGAGATCCGCTCCCGGCCGCGAGTAGCCAGGCCGCGAACGACCTCGAGGTGGATCCGCTCGTCCGCAGCCATCTGCGGCGTCGCGTCGACCTCGTCGTCGTAGACGGCGCGCGCCTCGGCGCGCTGGGCGAGGGCCAGCACGAAGACCGACCCGAAGCGACGGGCCAGCCAGCCGAGGACTCGCGTGCGGACGTCCCCTCGAAGGGGTTGGCCCACCTGGTCGCCGAGAAGGGCCTCCCAGTGGGCCTCGTGACGCCGCTCGGCCTCGGCCAGGGCGAGCAGGATCGCTCGCTCCTCACCGAGGCGACGACTGGCCAGGTCCCGGTACGCCGCGGCCTCAGCGCGCTCGTCGGCAAGGTAGCGGCGCCAACGCCGGAGGTCGCGGCCGGTCGGGCTCAACCGTTCGGCGACCACGCCTCGGCCTTGCGCAGCCGCTTGCGAACGCGCTCGCCACCGATCTGCTCGATGACCTCACCCGGCCCGACGACGACGAGGAGGCTGCGCGCGCGGGAGATCCCGAGATAGAGGAGCTCGCGTGCCTGTGCCTCGTCCTGGAAGCCGTTGACCACGAGGACGACGACGGGCCGCTCAAGGCCCTGGAACTCCCGCACGCCACCCCGGTGCACGTCCCGACCCTCGAGCACACGGTCCCAGTAGTCCCGGTAGCCTTCGGCCGACTCGCTCTCGGCCGCCGGCTGGACGTCCGTGGTGAGCAGAGCGATCGCCCCGGGCGACCAGCCCTCACCGACGAGCGCCTCTACGGCGGCGTCCGCGACCGCCGGCGCGTACGAGGCAGGCACGTCGACGAAGCGGACGCCGGCGCGCTTGCGGCCGCGGGGCAGGACCTCACCGATCGCGAAGCTGCCGGTCAGTCGTGCGATCTGGCGCGAGCTGCGGAGGTTCTCCTCGAGAACGATGGGCGCGACGTCGATCGGCGCGCCGGCACGACGCCACTCGTCGCTGTGCCCGTTGTCGGTGAACGCGACGAGGCTGCCCGTCTGCGGCTCACGCAGCATCTCGACCAGCGCCGGCCACCAGTCCTCGCCGAACTCCTCCGCCTCGTCGACGAGCAGGGCGTCGAAGCACTCGATGTCGGGCCGCCGGACGGCGACGGAGTACAGGCGCTGGGCCAGCTCGTGGCTCCAGTACGCCGCCGGATCCGCGGAGCCGTCCGGTTCAGGATCGACGCCCCAGGCGCTCAAGAGCGCCTGCGGGGTCCCGACGAAGGCCGGCCTGTCCTGCGGGTCCCAATGCTGAATCACGAGCTCGAGGTAGCGGCTGAGCCCCCTGCTTCGGCACACGAGCGCGACGCGGTCGCCTCGATGCGCGCATCGGCGCGCCACCTCCAGGGCGAGCCAGGTCTTCCCGCTGCCGGCGCCGCCGGTGGCGATCAGCCTCGGATAGTGCTCGAACACGTCCAGGAAGCGACCCTGGTCCCGGGTGAGGTGGCCGAGACGGTGCTCGTCGTCGACCGGCGCCTGCAGCGCCTCCGCCTGGCTCGGCATCTGGGTGCCGAACAGGTCCACCACCGAGGTCAGACCCGCACCGGTGAGCGGCCTGCTGCCGTGCCCGTAGTCGCGGCCCTCGTCGTTGCCGTGCTCCTCGATCGCCTGGCGGATGCGCTTGGCGGCCTTGGGCAGGTCGCCGGAGTCGATGATCAGGTCCCGAGGCAGGTGCGGGGAGTCCCAGTCCTGCGCGACCGGCGTGTGAGGCAGCGCCACCATGTGCACGGTGCGCGCCAGGGCGGCGGGGCTGCGCCGGACGTCGAGGATCCGCTGGAGCATGTGCCGCTCGTCGCGCACCTCGTCCACGAGGCCGGTGTCCGGCCCGGACTTGATCGTCCCGGTGTCGCGCTGCCCGAGGTTGCCGGCGACCTCGATCGCCGCCATGCCGACGCCGGGCCAGGCCACGAGCAGATCGATCTCCTCGTGGCGGTCTCCCTCGGTCAGCCGGACGGCGTACAGCAGCGCGGCGTCGTCGGGAAGCTGCTCGCGCAGGAGATCCCACACAGCCCCTTCAGCCTGCTCACCGTCACCGAAGACGGGATTCACGGGATAGCACCAAGGCATGGGGCCTTTCTAGCGCACCCATCCCCCGCAGGTGTTCCCGACGGGTGCAGGACCTGCCCTCTCGTTGCGAACGCGTCCGGCCGGAGCGAGCACCTGGCCCGCTCCGGCCGGAGGTCGAGAGCTACTCGGAAGCGTCGGCGCGACCCGTGGCGCGCGCGGCGGCCTCCTTGACGGCGGCCGTCACCTTCTCGCTGAGCTGGGCGCCCTGTTCACGCACGACCTTCGTCACGCGCTCCTCGATGTCCTTGACCGCGCCCTGGACCTTCGGGTCCTCCCACGACGTCTTGGCCCAGTCCTTGGCCTTCTCGAGGTTCTCCCGCCCCGCCTCGGTGCCGAGGAGGTAGCCGAGGCCGAGGCCGACCACGAATGCCAGTTTCGTCTTCATGATTCTCCAGCTGATTGTCCGCATGTCCGCCCGCCTGCCAGGAGGGCGGACACGACCCTAAGCCCGCGGGGCACCGAAGAAAAGCCGGCGGCTGGATGGCGCACGTGACCTCGCCAGAACCACACGTCCCACGTGCGACCCAGCGCGGGCCGGCCCCCGTGACCCAGGGGAGTCCGGCCCGCGCGGCCGTGCGTGGTGTCGGTCGCGATGCCTTGTCAGAGCTCGCCGCGGACCTTGAGGGTCGCCGCCACGAGGTGCTCGAGAGCCGGCACGGTCTCGGCGTAGCCCCGGGTCTTCAGGCCGCAGTCGGGGTTCACCCAGAGGTGCCGCCCGTCCACGGACTTCACCGCCGCGCCGAGCAGCTCGGTCATCTCCTCCGTGCTGGGCACGCGCGGGGAGTGGATGTCGTACACACCCGGGCCGATGCCGCGAGCGAAGCCCGAGGACTTGATGGCCGGGAGGATCTCCATCCGCGAGCGCGCGGCCTCGATGCTGGTCACGTCGGCGTCCAGGCCGTCGATGGCCCCGATGACCTCACCGAACTCGGAGTAGCAGAGGTGGGTGTGGATCTGGGTCTCGTCGCGGACGCCGGCCGTGGCGAGCCGGAAGGAGCCGACCGACCACTCGAGGTAGGCGTCTTGGTCCGCGCGCCGCAGCGGCAGCAGCTCCCTCAGTGCAGGCTCGTCCACCTGGACGATCCCGATCCCGGCGGCCTCGAGGTCGGCGATCTCGTCGCGCAGCGCGAGCGCCACCTGCCGGGCGGTGTCACCGAGCGGCTGGTCATCGCGGACGAAAGACCAGGCCAGGATGGTCACGGGCCCGGTGAGCATGCCCTTGACCGGCCTGTCGGTGAGGGAGGCGGTGTAGGCGGACCACTCCACGGTGATCGGCGCCGGCCTGCTGACGTCGCCCCACAGGATCGAGGGACGCGTGCACCGCGAGCCGTACGACTGGACCCAGCCGTTCTGGGTGACGGCGAAGCCGTCGAGGTGCTCCGCGAAGTACTGAACCATGTCGTTGCGCTCGGGCTCGCCGTGCACGAGGACATCCAGGCCGATCTGCTCCTGGAGCTCGACCACGGCCTTGATCTCGGCGCGCATCGCCTCGGCATACGCCTCGTCGCTCAGCTCGCCCTTGGCCCACTGCGCGCGGGCGCGACGAATCTCGGGGGTCTGCGGGAACGAGCCGATCGTCGTGGTCGGCAGCGGCGGGAGGTGCAGGACCGCGTCCTGTGCGGCCTGGCGCGCAGCGTAGGCGGACCTGTGGAAGGCGTCCTCCGTGAGGCCCTCGAGGCGCTCGCGCACGTCGGCGCGGCGCACCCCGCCCGAGGCGAGCCGGTCGGCCAGGGCTGCGCCGGCAGCGTCGATCTCCGCAGCGACCGCCGCACGACCCTGGTCGAGCGCCTTCGCCAGGGTGACGACCTCACCGACCTTCTGATCGGCGAAGGCGAGCCAGCTCTTGAGCTCGGCATCGAGGGCGGGCTCATCATTGACGTCGTGCGGCACGTGCAGCAACGACGTCGAGGTCGAGACTGCGACGGGGACGTCGGGGCCGACGGCGGCGCGGAGCCTGTCGAGGGTGCCGACTGCCGCGTCGAGGTCGGTCCGCCAGATGTTGTGGCCGTCGACGACGCCGCCGACGAGGGTGGTGCCGGCGAGGGCGCCCGGCTCCACGGTGTCGAGGACGCTCAGGTCGCCGCGCACGAGGTCGAGGCTGATGGCCTCGACGGCGGTGAGCACAGGCAGCGCGTCACCGAGGGTGTTGTAGGGCGCCGCAACGAAGATCGCGGGGCGCTCGGGGCGGTCGAGGGCACCGGCGAGCGCCTCGTACGCACGAACGGCCGCCTCGAGGACCTGGGCCCGGGGGGCGTCCCACGTGTCCGAGACGAGAGCGGGCTCGTCGAGCTGGACCCAGGTGGCGCCGGCGGCAGCGAACGAACGGAGCAGCTCGGCGTAGACCGGGAGGAGGTCGTCCAGCCGGCTGAGGGGCTCGAAGCCCTCGGGCGCGCCGTCGGCGGCCTTGCTCAGGAGCAGGAAGGTCACGGGACCCACGAGCACCGGGCGGGTCAGCACCCCGGCCTCGAGCGCCTCGGTGAACTCGGCGAGGCGACGGTTGCCTGCGAGGCGGAACGGGGTGTCCGGCCCGATCTCCGGCACGAGGTAGTGGTAGTTCGAGTCGAACCACTTGGTCATCTCGAGCGGCGCCCGCTCACCCTCGCCGCGAGCGACGGTGAAGTAGCCGGCCAGGTCGAGGGCGCCGTCTGCGCCGACGAGGTCGACGAAGCGGGCCGGGACCGCACCGACCGTGACCGCGGCGTCGAGGACCTGGTCGTAGTAGGAGAAGTCGAGCGGGATCGAGGCGTCGTCGGCCGCGAGGCCGAGACCGGCGAGGTGGTCACGCGTGCGCTTGCGCAGACCGGCCGCGGTGGTCTCGAGCTCGGTGCTCGACGTCTTGCCGGCCCAGAAGGCCTCGACGGCCTTCTTGAGCTCACGTCGTGGGCCGATCCGGGGGTAGCCGAGGATCGTGCCGGTGGGGAAGATGGGGTGGCTCATCGTCGTCCTTGTGCGTCAGTGGGCGGATGGTGCGCTGACCCACGGCCCGCTGGCCAGGTCCGGGGCCGACGAGGCCCCGCCGTCGAGGTTGACACCCTCGAGCAGGTCAAGTGCTGCTTCGTACTTGTTGAACGTGTAGAGGTGCAGGCCAGGGGCGCCCGCATCGAGCACGGCGTGCGCGAGGTCGACGCTCGCGCGGATCCCGACCCGGTGCCGGACGAGGCGGTCGTCCTCGGCCACGAGCCTCGCCATGAGGTCGGCGGGCGGCTCGACCCCGGTAAGCGCCTCGAGGCGGCTCAGCCGCCCGGGATCCGTCATCGGGATGAGGCCGGGCACGATCGGGATGTGCACGCCGGCGGCGCGCGCCTCGCGCACGAGCCCTGCGTAGGCAGCAGCGTCGTAGAAGACCTGGGTGAGCGCGTAGTCGGCGCCGGCCGCCTGCTTCGCGAGCAGTGCGGCGACGTCGGCGCCGCGGGTAGGCGAGGCGACCCCTCCGGGGTAGGCCGCCACGGCGATGCTCAGCGGCTCGTCCGGCCGGCGGCGCGCCTCGGCGCAGCGACCGTGCTCGATCTGGCGGATCAGGGCGACGAGCTCGCTCGCGTAGGCGAGGCCCTGGGGGTGCGGGAGCCAGTCCGGCTGGTCCTTCGGAGGGTCGCCGCGAAGGGCGAGGATGTCGCGCACCCCCTCGTCGAGGAACTCCCCGACGAGGGTGGACACCTCGTCCCTGGACGCCCCTACACAGGTGAGGTGCGCGACGGCGGTCACGGAGGTCTCACCGAGGATCTGTCGTACCAGACTCCTGCTCGACTCACGGGTCGAGCCCGAGGCGCCGTAGGTCACCGAGATGTAGTCGGGACCGACCGCCGCGAGGTGCTCGACGGTGCGCCACAGGCCGGCCGCGGCGGCCGGGGTGCGGGGCGGGAAGATCTCGAACGACACGGTGGGGCGCCCGAGCGGTTGCGCGTAGAGCGCGGCGGTGCTCATCGACTCACCTCACGCGCGCTGGACGCACCGCTGTGGTGCTCGGTCATCGTGTCTCCATCGGACCTGGCGGTAGCACCCACGCCCTCGCGGGAGGGGGGTTGCTGCGGCGTCGCGGAGCCAGGACTCTCGGCCGCTCTGGATGGTCCGACAGATGTTAACTGATCCGGCGGGCACACCCGAGCGGGCACCGAGGGGCGAGACGCGTCCGGTGCTCGGCAGTCCGAGTAGTCGCCCGCCTACTTGCCGCTGGCCAACCGAGCAGGCCCGACGGGCACGTAGTCGGAGCGCGCCTTGAGCACGCCGTTCTCCGAGACGACCGGGATCGGGTCGATGATGTCGAACGACAGGATCCCGTACGGCTCGAGGTTCACGAAGCCGACGAGGACCCACTGACCCGAGCGGTCGCGGATGAACGGAGCGGCGAACAGGTCCGGCTCGGCCTCGAACGGGACGGCCTTGCTGATGTCCCACGGGCCGAGGAGCGAGTCCCCGGGGATCGACCAGGTGCAGTACTTCGTCGGGCCCCACTTCTCGATCGTCTCCGGCGGCTGCTCCTGCCAGTGACAGGTGAAGACCAGCGTCGGCTGCCCGTCGACGACCCCGACCTGTGGGACCTCGATCTGGCCGAAACCGGCAGGCGTGTTGATCGGCGGCTGGAGCTCCCAGTTGTCCAGGTCCCAGCTGCGGGCGTAGCCGATCACGCCGTCGTTCAGGCGGGGGGCACCGGGCTCACGCACACAGATGTACATGTGCCAACCGTCGCCGTTCGGATCGCGGAAGACGTACGGGTCGCGCCACGTCTCGCTCGCCGTCGGCTTCTCCTCCAGGCCGAGCGTCATGTACCAGTCCGGGTTCGCCACCAGCACCGGGCCGTCCAGCTCCCGGCGCCAGGTGAAGAGGTCGTCGGACTTCACGACGCCGATCCCCTGGTCCTTCACCCCGAGGCCACCGGTGTTGACCGCGGTGTAGAACATGCGCCACACGCCGTCGTCTCCACGCACCGTCGAGCCCGTCCACAGCGCCAGGTCGTCCCAGGAACCCTCCGGGGCCGGGGCGAGCGCCAGTCCGTGGTACGTCCAGTTCTTGAGGTCCGGCGACGTGGCGTGGCCGAGCTGCGCAGCCGTGTGCCGGCGCCAGCCCTCCTCGAGGGAACGCGGGGCCTGGAGCGCGAACATGTGGTACAGCTCGCCGTCGTCGACGATCCAGCTGTCCCAGAGCCAGTAGTCGGCGAGGCTGAGCATGGGTTCTCTCTTCCTTGAGCGGGTGGCCCGAGCATAGCCAGCGGGAAGCCTGTCCAGGGGAGAGACAGCAGCGAGGTCCGGCGGAAGATACGCAAACACCGGCCCATGTCAGGGTGCCACCGACCGCGTCCGCGCCGGACCCGGCCTCACCGAGTGGACACGGGGGCGCGGTCTGGACAGGCTAGCGCCCAAGCCGGTCGTACCTAGGAGCGTCATGTCCAGCATCGAGGCGATACCCCAGCCCCGCATCGACATCCTCGTCACAGCCGCGGACGGTTCCGGCAGATCACTGCGGCGCACCGAGTACCGCGGCACCGTCTGGTACGGCGGACGACCCAACCTGACACCGCGAGCGCGCCTCGGGCGCGAGACCACGGCATCCGGGATCAGCACCCCCTTCTGGGTGCCCGACAGCCTCGCCTACCTCGGCGACGGCACCGGATCGGCCGTCGTGACCGCCTCCGTCGGCCTGCAGTCCGTCCAAGGAGGCGCTCAGGTCGTCGACGTCGCCGCGGCCCTTCATCCTCACCCGGGCCGGGCAGGCAACTCTTACGTGCTCTTCTCGTTCCAGGCCCTCGCCGCCGTCCCTCTCGGGCTGAGCTATCAGGTCGTGGTGATCGTCGACGCGGACCGCGTCGCCGGCTGAGCCCAGGTCGCGGGACGCCCCTGGTCGCTGTCGAGGTCGCCTCCGGATCAGTCCCGTAGCCCCGCGACCAGCACTCGGTAGGCCCCGGGTGCGAGCGTCAGCCTCGTCCCCTCGTCCAGCGTGATCTCGTCACCGACGAACGCGTCCGACCAGGTTCCGTGGTGCAGGTCGGCCCGGAACGTGACGTCCTGCGCCTCGCCGGAGAAGTTGAGCGCCGCGAAGACCCGCCCGTTCGCGTCCTCGCGGACGAATGAGAGCACCGCCGATGGCGAGTCGTTGATCACCTGCAGCATCGGCGCACCCCAGCTCCCGTTCCACAGCGCCGTGGTCGCACGCTTGAGGTGGAAGAGGCGGCGGTACAGGTCGCCGTGGGGGTGCTCGCGCCACTCGACCGGGTCCGGCTCGAAGAACGCGAGCCGCTTCTCGTTGCCGGCCTCCTGCCCCGTGTAGATCATCGGGATTCCCGACCCGACGACGGACAGCACGATCGCAGCCTCCACCAGGGGGCCGAGACGTTCGAACTCGGTGCCGGCGTAGTTCGCGTCGTGGTTGCTCACGTAGGTCATGCGCATGGCCTCGCGCGGGAAGAAGCCCTCGTCCCACGCGTAGTACACGCAGAGCCCGCCGACGTCGCCGCGCCCCTCCCCGATCGCGAACACGGCTTCGGCCCACGGGGACGCGTAAGACGCGTCGAAAGCCCGGGCGTGGAGCTCGCGGGACTCCCACTCGGCAAGGAGGAACACCGGCTTGATCGCCTCGAGCTCCGCGCGCACGGTTTCCCAGAAGTCCAGCGGGATGAGCCCGGCGGCGTCGCAGCGGTAGCCGTCGACGTCGGCTTCACGAACCCAGTACGCCATGGCGTCCGCCATGTACTCGCGCAGGTCCTCGACGCCGTAGTCGACACTGACGACGTCGTCCCAGTCGAACCAGAGCGGCGGGCGCAGATCACCTTTCCAGTCGCGGGCGTACCAGTCCGGGTGAGCCTCGAGCAGCGGGGCGTCCCACGAGGTGTGGTTGCCGACCCAGTCGAGGATGACGTGCATGCCAAGATCGTGGGCGCGCCGGACGAGGTCGCGCAGATCGTCCATCGTGCCCAGCCTGGAGTCCAGGCTGCGGTGGTCCTTGATGGCATACGGACTGCCCCAGGCGCCCTTGCGATTCCGCTCCCCGACCTCGTGGATCGGCGAGAGCCACACGACACCGACGCCCAGCTCGGCCAGGCGGGGCAGGTGCTCGGCCGCCGCGTTGAGCGTGCCCTCCGGCGTGAAGTGCCACAGGTGCAGCTGGTAGAGAGTGGCGCTCTTGGTCCACTCCGGGTTGGTCAGGTGGACGTACGGCTGCGGTACGTGCCGGCGCGCGGGCTTCGTGGCGGTCATCCGAGGGGCTCCAGACGAGTAGCAGCGCCTCGCCGGCGGCGAGGGCGGGTGAGTCGAGGTCGTGGTTGCTGCCACGGGTGCTGGCACAGGGTCGAGCACCACTTTGTTACATGGCTTTATCAAGCGCTCTGCTAAAGTATGGGTGCGGCACGGAGGGCAGTCAAGGGCGCATCCGAGCCGGTCGGTGCGACCGCGGCCACACCGTCACCGCGGACGGCGAAGGAGACGGGTCGATGCAGCAGAGCTCCGCCGCGGTGCTCGACGCACTGCGACCCACCGGCCCGATGACGGCGGCCGAGATCATGGGTGTCACCGGCCTCTCCCGACCCACGGTGCACGCCGCCTGCGAGGAGCTGATCCGGCTCGGCTGGGCCGTGGAACGAGACGCCCTCCGAACCGGACCGGAGCCGAGAACCGGCCGACCCGCCCGCATCTACGAGTTCCAGGCGAACGCCGGCCTGGTGCTGGGCGTCGACATGGGAGTGCACACGGCCACCGCCTTGCTCGCGGACCTGCGCGGCGACCCCATCGCGAGCGCCACGGTGCGGATGCGCGGGCCGCGGGTGCCCGCTGCCGAACGCCTCGCCGCTGTCCGATCGGCTGTGACGGAGGCCGTCGAGCGGGGCGGTCGTTCGCTGGAGTCGGTGCTCGGGGTCGCGCTGGCCGTCCCCGCGGCGGTCGACGCCGCGACCGGGCGCACGCGCACGAGCGAGGACTACCTGCCCGGGCTCGCCGCGATCGACCTGCGCGAAGCATTTCTCGAGCCGTTCGGCTGGTCGGTGGCACATGTCGACAACGATGCGAACCTCGCCGCCCTCGGCGAACACTGGCGCGGAGCTGCCGCCGATCAGGACGACGCCGTCGTGCTCCTGGCGGGGGAACGCCTCGGCGCCGGCCTGCTGCTCGGCGGCACCGTGCAGCGCGGGCGGCACGGCGGCGCGG
>JAHECE010000004.1:1700-29601 GCA_024641895.1 Actinomycetales bacterium | reverse complement strand
GCCGCAACCCCGACGGCACCTCCCACCAACTCCCCCGCCAACACCACAACACACCACCCCCCTACTGACCGACCCGCGGACCCGACCCACCCCGAGGCACCACGCCCACGGGCACATCACGTCGCACAGAGGCTGCAGGGCGGCGACGGGGCCGGGGACGTCGGCCCGCGTCCTGGCAGACGCCCGGGGGGGTCCACCTCGATTCCCCGGTCGGTCACCGAGGTGCCGAGAAGCCTCGCGCCGGCCAGGCTCGGCGGCGCAACGGGGTTGGGGTGCGCAGCGTGGTCGAGGTCGTCCTCGGCCCGCGCGCCCACGCTTCGGTGTCGAGGCCCAGTCGGGGCTCGGCTCGCGCTACCGCCGGGCACGACGCAGCGCACGACGCAGCGCACGACGCAGCGCACGACGCAGCGCACGATCATCCGACCTCAGGGGCATCTGCGCAGGTCGGCCGACGGTGCCCCCGCGGGGAAGCCGCGTCCCTACCCGAGGATCCAAGCCGCGCCCAGACCGAGCGCGGCGAGCGTCGTCACGAAGAACACGGACACCCAGACGATCGCGGGCAGCCTGGTAAGGCGAGCGAGCAGGTCCGCGTCGCTCGATCGGGCCCGCCCGGCACGCCGGTCACGCCGCCGGTGCGCCTGGAGCTCGAGCACCGCCCTCGGCGACCCGAGGAGGAGGAAGGCCGTGAGGCTGTACGCGACGGCCACCTGCCACGAGGCCGGCGCCCACCAGGTCAGGGCCAGCAACCCGCCACCGCCCAGGAGGAGCACCCAGAGGCCGAAGGCATTTCGCACCTGGACCACGAGAAGGGCAACCGCGACGAGCAGCGCCCAGAGGACGCCGACGCCGTAGCCGCGTGCCAGGAACCACGCCGCCGCGAGCCCGACGAGGGCCGGGCCGGGATACCCGGCAGCCGCCGTGGCGACCATGCCGGGCCCTCGAGCCCGCCCGACGGACACCGTCAGCCCTGAGGTGTCGGTGTGCAGCCGAATCCCGGCGAGACGCCGCCCGGAGAGCACAGCGACCGCAGCGTGTGCCCCCTCGTGCAGCACGGTCAGCGCGTGGCGAGCGACCCGCCACGGTCCGGGCACGGCGACGAGGGCGAACGCGACGACAGCTGCAGCAAGCACGACGCCCGCGGGCGGGTGCGCCAGCGGCGTCGTCGCGTGCTCCCAGGCCCTGCTCAGCAGGTCCATCGGGCCTCCGGGCGCAGCACCGTAAGGTCAGGGCGGCCCCGACCGGCCCAGGATCGCCGCATCCCTACTCGAGGATCGCCCCGCGGGACGCCGACTGGACGAGCTTGGCGTACTTGGCGAGCACCCCTCGGGTGTATCGAGGAGGCAGCGGCGCCCAGCCGGCCTTGCGGGCCTCGAGCTCGGTCTCGTCGACGAGAAGGTCGAGGGTCTGGTTCGCGACGTCGAGGCGGATCTTGTCGCCGTCGCGCACGAAGGCGATCGGTCCGGCGTCCACGGCCTCGGGCGCGACGTGACCGACGCACAGGCCGGTCGTTCCGCCGGAGAACCGGCCGTCGGTGAGCAGGAGCACGGTCTTGCCGAGACCGGCGCCCTTGATCGCGCCGGTGATGGCGAGCATCTCCCGCATGCCCGGGCCGCCCTTCGGGCCCTCGTAGCGGATGACGACGACGTCGCCGGCCGTGATCGTGCCGTCCTCCAGGGCGTCCAGCGCCGCACGCTCGCGCTCGAAGACGCGTGCGGTGCCCTCGAAGACGTCGGAGTCGAAGCCGGCAGACTTCACGACCGCTCCCTCGGGCGCGAGGGAGCCGTGCAGGATCGTGATGCCGCCGGTGGCGTGGATCGGGTTGTCGAGCGCCCGGAGGATCTTGCCGTCCGGGTCCGGCGGTGCGATGCTCGCCAGGTTCTCGGCAACGGTCTTTCCCGTCACCGTGAGGCAGTCGCCGTTGATCAGGCCTGCGTCGAGGAGCGCCTTCATGACGACGGGGACGCCGCCGATCCGGTCGACGTCGTTCATGACGAACTGGCCGAAGGGCTTGAGGTCACCGAGGTGGGGTACCCGGGCTGCGACCCGCGAGAAGTCGTCGAGGGTGAGGTCGACCTCGGCCTCGTGGGCGATGGCCAACAGGTGCAGCACGGCGTTCGTGCTGCCACCGAAGGCCATGACGACCGCGATGGCGTTCTCGAACGCCGGCTTCGTCATGATCTGGCGGGCGGTGATGCCCTTGCGCAGCAGCTCCACGACAGCCTCACCCGAGCGGTGGGCGAAGGCGTCGCGGCGGCGGTCGGCCGACGGCGGCGCCGCCGAGCCGGGGATCGACATGCCGATCGCCTCTGCGACGGAGGCCATGGTGTTCGCGGTGTACATGCCGCCGCAGGCGCCCTCTCCCGGGCAGATCGCCCGCTCGATACGGTCGACGTCCTCCTGGCTCATCCGACCGCGCGCGCAGGCGCCGACAGCCTCGAAGGCGTCGATGATCGTGACGTCCTTCTCCGTGCCGTCCGACAGCTTGACCCAGCCGGGCATGATCGAGCCGGCGTAGAGGAACACCGCAGCGAGGTCCAGTCGGGCGGCGGCCATGAGCATCCCGGGCAGAGACTTGTCGCAGCCGGCGAGGAGCACCGAGCCGTCGAGGCGCTCGGCCTGCATCACCGTCTCCACGCTGTCCGCGATCACGTCGCGGCTCACGAGGGAGAAGTGCATGCCCTCGTGGCCCATCGAGATGCCGTCCGAGACCGAGATCGTGCCGAACTCGAGCGGGTACCCGCCCGCGGCGTGCACACCCTCCTTGGCCGCCTTTGCCAGGCGGTCGAGGGAGAGGTTGCAGGGCGTGATCTCGTTCCACGAGCTCGCTATGCCGATCTGCGGCTTCGCGAAGTCGTCGTCCCCGAGGCCGACGGCGCGGAGCATCCCTCGCGCGGCGGTCGCCTCGAGACCATCGGTGACCTGGCGGCTGCGGGGCTTGACGTCGATGTCGTCTGGGCTCATGAGACCGGAGCCTAGTCCGGCGACCGGGCCGCCGTGAGGCGCGCGCGCGACGGTCGGCGACGCGAATGCGCCTGCGGGCCTGGACGTCGCTCCGACCGCCGGCGGGCGGCCACGAGGACGCGGCCACGCCGAGACCTGCACCAGACGGATCGTCACCACCTACGGTCGAGGGCGCGTCAGCGCAGAGGCGCTGGGGCGACGGAGGAGCGCACGGGGACGTGGCCGTTCGGCGAGGTGGCGAGGAAGTCCGGCGTGACGTCGGGCGCCTGGATCGGCTGCGCCGGCACCGCGCGCGCCTGGTGACCGAGCGGGCGCGCCTGGACCACTCGGCATCAACGGTTCAGGCGACGATCGAGAGACTCGGGAGGGGAAGTCGGATGGCAGCAGAGGACCTGTACGACGGGTTCGACCACGCCGAGTACGAGGACGAGGCCCGCCGGCGCTGGGGCGACGAGACCGTGAACAGCGGCAACGCGACGTGGCACGCTCTCGGCAGTGACGGGCGGGCTGGGTTCCAGCGGGAGATGCGGTCCGTGACGGAGGGCTTCGCAGCGGCGATGACCGCCGGTACCGCCGCGGCTGACGACGGCCCCCAGCGGTGGGCCGAGCGCCTCCACGCGCTGATCAGCACGTTCTGGACCCCGGACGCGCAGTCATTCGCCGCCCTGGGCCGGCTGTATGTGGACGACTCGCGCTTTCGAGCGACCTACGACGGGGTCGCCCCGGGTCTTGCCGCCTACGTCCGGGACGCGATGGCGGCGTTCGCCGCTGCCCACCTCAGGGACGACCCGTCGGCGGGTCGTGACGATGATGGGACCTAGTACCCCTGACGGAGCGCGGTTCGCCGGAGAACATGGCAGAGCCAGAAGCAGGGGACGGTCGAGCCCTTGGCATGGGAGTGGGCGTTGTTGCCCCTGGTCAGCGGGCAGGCTGATCGATGTCGAGCGATGTTCGCACGGCTCACTCGAGCCGGAGGTCCCCGGCGGCCCCGGTCGGCCCGCCGACCGGGGCCGCAACTCTGCCCGAGGCCAGCCCGGGTAACACCGTCGGTCGCCGAGGCCGGCACCGGCACCGGCACCGGCACCGCTACCGTGTCGCCCATGCCCAGCGTCCTGTGGTTCCGCCGGGACCTGCGCGTGGAGGACCACCCGGCCATCCTCGAGGCCGCCAGCGCGGCCCGCGGCTCCGGCGGGGGCGTCGTCGCCCTCTTCGTGCTGGACGACCGGCTGCTCGCCGCGTCAGGCACCGCGCGAGTCGCATACCTGCTGGACTCGCTGCGTTCGTTGGACGCGGCGCTAGGCGGCCGCCTGACCGTCCTGCGGGGCACCCCCCGCACTGTGGTCCCTGACCTGGCCCGCGACGTCGAGGCCGAGACCGTGCACGTCAGCGCCGACTACTCGCCGTTCGGACGACGCCGAGACGCCGGCGTCGAGGAGGCGCTCGAGGAAAGCGGCAGGCGCCTCGTACGCACGGGCTCCCCGTATGCGATCGGGCCCGGCACGCTGCACACGGGGTCGGGCACGCCGTATCGGGTCTTCACGCCGTTCCGTCGAGCCTGGCTCGCGCACGGCTGGCGCGGCCCGGCTCCGTCGGCGGACGAGCCGGTCACCTGGGTAGCGCCCGCCCCTGAGCACGGGGTCGAGGCCCTGCCGCCCGCACCGGATCTCGGTCCGATGCGCCTCCCGCGGGCCGGAGAGCTGAACGCCCGCCGTCGCTGGGCGGATTTCCGCGACGGAGCCCTCTCGGACTACGACTGGGGTCGCGACCGCCCGGACCTCCCCGGGACGTCCTGGGCCTCCCCTGCCCTGAAGTACGGAGAGATCCATCCCCGCACCCTCCTCGCCGACCTCGAGCCCGCCATGCTCGACGATCGGCGGTCCAGCGCGGAGACGTACCGCTCGGAGCTGGCCTGGCGGGAGTTCCACGCCGACGTCCTCTTCCACCAGCCGTGGTCGGCAACTCGGTCCATGCGCCCGGTCGTGGCCGAGGACGCCTGGGCGAGCGGGCCCGTCGAGGCCGAGCGCCTAGCGGCCTGGGCGAGCGGCCGCACGGGGTACCCCATGGTCGACGCCGGCATGCGCCAGCTCCTCGCCGAGGGCTGGGTCCACAACCGGGTCCGCATGATCGTCGCGTCATTCCTGGTCAAGGACTTGCACGTCCGCTGGCAGCAGGGCGCAGGGCACTTCATGCGGCACCTGGTCGACGGCGACGTCGCTTCGAACCAGCTGAACTGGCAGTGGGTCGCGGGCACGGGCTCCGACGCGGCGCCGTACTTCCGGATCTTCAACCCGGTGACGCAGGGACTGAAGTTCGACCCGGACGGCGCGTACGTGCGTCGCTACGTCCCCGAGCTGGCGGGAGTGCCGGGCAAGGCCGCGCACGAGCCGTGGAAGCTGCCCGCCGGGCTGCCTGTCGGCTACCCGGAGCGCGTCGTGGACCATGCCGTGGAGCGCGACCAGGCGCTTGCCGACTACGGTCGCCGGCCCGGCGCCGAACCGCGATCCGGCGCCTAGCGCCAGCCCTGAGCGGCGACCACGTACTCGTCGTCGAGCATGCTCATCAGGATCCTGTCGCAGTACCGCTCGCCGTCGAGGTGCGCATCGCGCAGCCGACCCTCCGTCATGAAGCCAAGGCTCTCGTAGAGGGCGAACGCGCGCGGGTTGATGCTCAGGACCTCGAGGCCGAGGCGGTGCAGGCCGAGCCCCTCGGGATCGGCCCCGAACGCGAAGCGCCCCGCGAGCATGGTCGCCTCACGCGCGTAGCCGCGACCGCGGTGCCCGGAGCGGATGGACATGGTGAGGCGGCCGCCACGAAGGTGCGGGTCCAGGTGGTTGAGGACGACCTGGCCCAGCATCTCGTCGCTGTCACCCACGGTGATCGCCCAGTCGTGGCGACCGTCGAGGTCCGCCACGGTGGCGCACCAGTCGTCGACCTCGTCACGGGAGAACTCGCGCGTCGACCCGGTCATGCGCCGCGACTCGGCGTCCGTGCAGAGCTGCCAGGCCGCCTCCGAGTCCTGCGCCCGGATCGGACGCAGGGAGACCATCTCGCCTTCGATGACGGGCGTGTGCATCACGCACCAACCCTCTCGAGCACGAGCTCGCGCACCCGTGCCGCGTCGGCCTGACCCCTGGTCGCCTTCATCACCGCGCCGACGATAGCCCCCGCCGCCTGGATCCTGCCGCTGCGGATCTTCTCGGCGACGTCCGGCTGGCTCGCGAGAGCGGCGTCGACCGCTTCGAGCAGCGCGGCGTCGTCGGAGACCACCTCGAGGCCGCGCGAGAGGACGACTGCCTCGGGGTCACCCTCCCCTGCGAGCACACCCTCGAGCACCTGACGTGCGAGCTTGTCGTTGATGCGACCGGAGTCGACGAGGACCTGGAGCTGGCCGATCTGGGCAGGCGTCACGCCGAGCCCGCCCAGGTCGACGCCGCGCGCATTCGCTGTTCGGAGCAGCTCGCCCAACCACCACTTGCGAGCCGCCGCGGGCGGGGCGCCGGCGGCGACCGTGGCCTCGATGAGCTCCGCGGCACCGGCGTTCACGGCGTCGCGCATCTCCGCATCGGTGAAGCCCCAGTCCTCCTGCAGCCGGCGACGCCGAGCACCGGGGCGTTCCGGCAGGCCGGCCCGGATCTCCTCGACCCACTCGCGGCTCGGCGAGATCGGCACGAGGTCGGGCTCCGGGAAGTACCGGTAGTCCTCTGCGTCCGACTTCACCCGGCCGGGCGACGTGGTCCCGGAGTCCTCGTGCCAGTGCCGGGTCTCCTGCAGGATCGAGCCGCCGGAGGCGAGGATCGTCGCCTGGCGCCGGATCTCGTACCGGACCGCCCGTTCGACGCTGCGGAAGCTGTTGACGTTCTTCGTCTCGGTGCGGGTGCCCAGGGGCGCCTCGGGGCTCGGGCGCAGGGAGACGTTGACGTCCGCGCGGACGTTGCCTCGTTCCATCCGCGCCTCCGAGACACCCAGGGTCCGGAAGAGCTCGCGCAGGCTCTGGACGTAGGCCCGCGCGACCTCGGGTGCGCGCTCCCCGGTCCCGACGACCGGCCGCGTGACGATCTCGACGAGCGGGATCCCGGCACGGTTGTAGTCGACGAGGGAGTACTCGGCCCCGTGGATCCGACCCGTGCGGCCCCCCACGTGGGTGTTCTTGCCGGCGTCCTCCTCCATGTGAGCCCGCTCGATCTCGACGCGGAACACGTCCCCGTCGTCGAGCTCGACGTCGAGGTGGCCGTCGTACGCGATCGGCTCGTCGTACTGGGAGGTCTGGAAGTTCTTCGGGACGTCGGGGTAGAAGTAGTTCTTCCGGGCGAAGCGGCAGGTCTGCGCGATCTGGCAGTCGAGCGCCAGCCCGATCCGGATGGCGTACTCGACGGCCGTGCGGTTCACCACGGGCAGCGCACCCGGCAGGCCGAGCGACACGGGCGAGACGAGCGAGTTGGGCTCCGCGCCGAACTCGGTGCCGGACGGGCAGAACATCTTGGACCTCGTGCCGAGCTCCACGTGCACCTCGAGGCCGATGACCGGGTCGAAGCGCGCGATCGCGTCCTCGTAGCCGAGCAGGTCGTGCGTCGTGGCCGTCATCGGGTGGTCACCTCCAGCTCGGGAGCGGCGGACAGCACGGGGCCACCCCACCGTTCGATCAGGGCGGCCTCCAGAACCCCACCGACGCGGTAGAGGCGGTCGTCGGCCCGCGCCGGGGCGAGGATCTGGAACCCGACCGGGAGCCCGTCGTCGGACAGCCCGCTCGGCAGGGACATCCCGGGGATGCCCGCGAGGTTGGCGGGGATGGTCGCGACGTCGTTGAGGTACATGGCCAGCGGGTCGGCGAGCTTCTCTCCGAGGCGGAACGCCGTCGTCGGGGCGGTCGGCGAGACCAGCACGTCCGCCTTGGCGAAGGCGGCGGCGAAGTCTCGCTGGATGAGCGTGCGGACCTTTTGCGCGCTGCCGTAGTACGCGTCGTAGTACCCGGCCGACAAGGCGTAGGTACCCAGGATGATGCGACGCTTGGCCTCGTCGCCGAAGCCCGCACCGCGGGTGGCCGCCATCACCCGCTCCGCCGTGATCGGGCCCTCAGCGGGTTCCACCCGCAGGCCGAAGCGCATGCCGTCGAACTTCGCGAGGTTGGAGGACGCCTCAGCGGGCAGGATCAGGTAGTACGCGGCCAGGGCGTAGTCGAAGCTCGGGCACGAGACGTCGACGATCTCGGCTCCCGCCTCCGCCAGCAGCGCGACGGCTGCCTCGAAGCTGGCCCGCACGCCGCTCTGGTAGCCGTCGCCGGTGAGCTCGCGCACGACGCCGACGCGTAGTCCTGCGACGTCACCGTGGTGGGCGGCGCGCACGACGTCGGGCAGCGGCTCCGGCAGCGAGGTCGAGTCACGCGGGTCGTGCCCGCCGATGACCTCGTGCAGGAGCGCCGAGTCGAGCACGGTGCGGCTCACGGGGCCCGCCTGGTCGAGGCTCGAGGCCAGGGCGATCAGGCCGTAGCGGGACACGCCGCCGTAGGTCGGCTTGACGCCGACCGTTCCGGTGACGGCCGCGGGCTGGCGGATCGAGCCGCCGGTGTCCGTGCCGATCGCCAGCGGCGCCTCGTACGCGGCGACGGCAGCCGCCGAACCACCACCCGAACCACCCGGGATGCGGTCGAGGTCCCAGGGGTTGCGGGTGGGCCCGTAGCCCGAGTGCTCCGTGCTCGAGCCCATGGCGAACTCGTCAAGGTTGGTCTTGCCCAGGATCGGCAGCCCGGCCGCGCGCAGGCGCTCGACCAGCGTCGCGTCGTACGGCGGCACCCAGCCTTCGAGGATGCGGGAGCCGGCCGTCGTCGGCTGTCCCTTGGTGACCACGATGTCCTTGACCGCGATCGGCACGCCGGCGAGCCCGTGCAGGCGCTCCCCCGTCGCGCGCCGGGCGTCCACCGCGCGCGCGGTGGCGAGCGCCTCGGCGTCGGAGACGTGCAGGAAAGCGTGGACGGCGCCGTCGACGTCGCGGATCCGGTCGAGGTGCGCCTGCGTCACGTCGACGCTCGACACCTCGCCCGCCTGCAGGAGCGCCGCCAGGTCCCCCGCGGTCTGGCGGGTAAGGGTCGCGTCCGACATTCAGTCCTCCCCGAGGATCTGCGGCACGAGGAAGCGGCCGTCCTCGCTCGCCGGAGCGGCCGCGAGGGCGTCCTGGGCAGGCAACGACGGCTCGACGACGTCCTCCCGGAAGACGTTGGCCAGGGGGATCGGGTGGCTCGTCGCCGGGGTGTCGTCGCCGACCGCCTCGCTGACCCGCTCCACGGCGTGGACGATGACCTCCAGCTCACCGGCGAGCCGCTCGAGCTCGGCCGGCTCGAGGTCGATCCGGGCCAGTGCGGCGACGCGGGCGACCTCGTCGGTCGAGAAGGTGGGCATGGCGGCGAGTCTATTGCGAGGCGACGGCGACTCTCACCGGCGTCCCGCCCGACGTCGTGCCTCAGCCCACCACGCGGTAGACCCGGGCCTCGCCCGGCGCAAGGTTCTCCAGGCGGTGGAAGAAGCCGTTGTGCCGTAGCACCCGGTCCTCCTGCGCGACGTCACCCGTCGTGGAGTACTCGCCGTGCAGCTCGGCGGCCGACTCAAGTCCCGGGACCCCGAAGTAGCCCGAGGCCCGCTCGAGGTCGTAGTTCACCGCAAACACGTAACGCGGCTCGCCCTCCTGGGTCCAGACCGCCGTGCCCCGCAGGGTCGTGGCGTCCGGCGGGATCAGCCAGCGCGTCCGGGCCGTCGCGATGGCCGGCAGGATCTGCTCGGCCAGCTGCCTCAGCCCGGTGAGGGTGTCGAACAGCTCGTCGTTCTCGCCCCAGACGAACTCGCTGCCGAACCTCGCCTTGGACGGGTACACGTTGGAGTCGCCCGACTCCTTGAAGACGAAGGGCTTCGTGTAGCGCTCGTTCTCCACCGGTTCGAGGTGGACGTCGCGGATCTCGAAGCCGAGCGCGATGTACGACGGCATGTCGGTGACGAAGAGCGCGGTGAACATCCGCGCCTCGTTGCCGGCCCGGTAGAACTCGTCGAACCGCGGGTCGTCCTTGTCCGCCGTCATCACGGTGAACGCCGGGGCCGTCCGGCGGGTGGCGAGGTCGTCGAGATAGCGGCGGAACAGGCGCAAGAACTCGCCGTCCCCGACCACGTTCGACTGCAGGTCCCCGAGCGTGGCGTCGGCCCACGACGCCTCGAGGTGGTCCATCTCCTCGCCGTACCCGAAGGTGTCCCGCGCCGGCAGAAAGGTCTCGGCGAAGTAGCCGAACCAGGGGGCCCCATGGGTCCGCTGGATGTGCAGCTTCACCGACCCGAGGATGTCGTAGAACTCGTCGACGTCGTTCGGGACGCCGTCCGGCCGCATCTGCACGTGCGACATGTCACCGCGCATGAAGTCGAAGTTGCCGATGTGGCGGGTCCGGCCGTAGTTGCGCCAGACGTACTCGAACGTGTGGTGACGCGGCCGGGAGAAGTCGATCTCCCAGTTCGCGTTGTTGTCGCGGTTCTCGTAGAGCTTGTAGCGCGCCAGCGGGGAGAACACCCGCGAGAAGGACTCCGGCTTCTCGATGACGTAGTCGGGCCACTCCAGCCCGGACTCGTCGATGACGACGGCGGCCGGGTCCGGGTCGACGGCGACGCCGCGGAACGGGACCCCCATCGTCGCCGGCACCGGCTCGAGGCCGAGGTCCTTGAGGCGCCCCAGCAGCTCCTTTCGTCGGGCGATACGGCCGAACAGGTCGCCCTTGTCGCCGAAGAGGAGCCTGAGGCGGGTGGCCTCGTCCAGATCGAAGAGGTCGCTCGGGCCGGCGGGAACCTCAAGGCCGCCGACGGCGCTGCCCTCGCTGCTCAGCCAGGCGAAGACGACCCGTTCCACCTCCTCGACCAGCGAGTCGGAGTGGTCGACGACCTGTCGGTCGACCACGCGCATCCACTCGAACAGGTCGGGGTTGCCGAGCGCGGGCTCCGAGTACCGATCGGTGTGCGGGATGACGTCCAGCCCGATCGTCTTGCCCATCACGTGAACGAGGTTCGACACGGCGCGAAGCTGGCGCTCCGTGGAGTCCAGGTGCGGTGCGATCTCGTACAGCTCGTCCGAGAAGAACTCGGTGTTGAGGTTGAAGCCGGACATCCCGTACAGGCTCGACACGACTCCCGGTTCCCAGATGGGCAGGAGATGGATCGAGTCGAGGGCTGCCGGCAGCGTCATCGCATACTTCACGACGCCCCCGTAGTCCCCCACGGTGCGGACGTTGATGCCGACCATGTTCGACCGCTTCACCCAGGAGGGGTCCGGTTCGGAGGCTCGGGGCGAACGCACCTCGGCGGGAAGCTCTGCCAGGGGCCGCTCGAGGTCGACGGCGGCCTCTGACAGAGCCACGTCGACGGCGCCGCCGTGCCGGCTGCGGAGGATGTCCAACATCCTCCGCAGCGGCGTAGCGAGCGCGTCCTGCGGCCGAAGCCCGACGAGGTAGGAGGTCGAGCGATCGACGTATCCTGCCTCGCCGGGCAGCGACCCGCCGGTCATACCTTCACGAACTCGACGTCGTAGTCCCGCGTGATGACGACGTCGGCATTCTCGCGGAACTGCGAGATGATCTCGTGCTCCGTCTCCAGCACCTTCTCGATGAAGGGGTCGAACTCCTCGCGAGCCCGCTTGGCGCGGTGTGCCATGGTCTCGAGCCGGTTGCGGGCGATGAAGACGCGGCGGTCGACGTTGTCGCACAGCGCCGTGTACACGCCCTCCGCGATGATGACCTGGGCGCCCTCGAGCGACAGGGTCTCCTCGGAGAGCCGGTCCTCGCCGTAGTGGGACAGGGGCTTGGTGATCGAGTCCGCGCCGGCCTTGGCCTGAGCGAGGTGCTCGCTGATGAGGTCGATCTTGACCTCGGTGGTGCCGACCCACGCGAAGTTCGCCCGACGCGCCGCGTCGTTCGACTTCGGGGGAAGCACGTAGTAGTCGTCCTGGTGCAGGACAACCCCGACCAAGCCGCGCTCCTTGAGCGCCTCGGCCAGGGCCACGCCTGTCTCGGACTTGCCGCTACCGGACTCGCCGGACACGGTGATGGTGAAGCGGGTGTCGCTGGCCCTGATCTCGTCGATCAGCCGATCGATGATCAGGCCCGCGGCCCGCTTGTGCTCTTCGCCTACGAGAATGATGTCGCCTTCCATGGGGGCGACTCTACGGACGGCCGACCGCGGCGCGGGGCAATCCGCGCAGCGAACTTTCGGGGGTGTGCCCTTCAGACCCTGGCCAGCGCGATGAGGTCGAGCAGCGCGAGCCCGTACGCGTCAGAGGCCTGCGCAGCGGTGAACGTCCGAGCCACCCCGTCGGGCTGCACGATGTGGACGTGGAAACCCCGGTCGTCGGCGGCGAGCGAGCGGAACGTGCCCCCGAGGAGCGCCCGGAGCTGGTCCTCGCGAGGCAGCCACAGCGCGTCCTCGACAGCAATCGAGTCGAGGGCCCACTCCGTGGTGCCGTTGAACCCGAGCACGGTGCCGCTGCCGAACTGGTGAGCCTCGATGGTCATGTCGCTCAGCGTGAAGATCGAGCCCGCCAGCAGCTCCGCCTCGATGCGGAACCGGTCGCCGGATGCCGGGTGCCACGTGAGACCGGCTTCACGGAGCCGGCGGGCTAGGTCGTCCGAGATGATGGGGATGGCAGTCATCGCGTCAGTATGCGTGAGAGGCCAGCGAAGAATCGACTCGGGACAGCCCACCGCTTCCCGGGGCGCCGGTCGACTCAGGCAGCCGGCCGCCTCAGTCGGCCGCAACTGCTGCGGGACCGCCCCCGAGGAGGCGCACGAAGCCGGCCTCGTCGAGGACGGGCCGGCCCAGCTCACGTGCCTTGGTCTCCTTCGACCCGGCGTTCGCCCCGACGACCACGAAGTCGGTGTTCTTCGAGACCGACCCGGCCGCCTTCCCGCCGCGGGACAGGATCGCCTCCTTGGCGCCGTCCCGCGAGAAGCCCTCCAGCGATCCCGTGACGACCACCGTGAGCCCCTCGAGCGTCCGCGGGACGCTCGCGTCCGGCTCGTCGACCATCCGCACGCCCGCGGCCGCCCACCGCTGCACGATCTCACGGTGCCAGTCCTCCTCGAACCAGTCCAGGACCGCCCGCGCGATGACCGGCCCGACGCCGTCGACGGCGGCGAGCTCGTCGACGTCGGCCGCACGGATCGCCTCCAGGCTGCCGAACTCCTGAGCCAGGGCACGGGCCGCCGTCGGGCCGACGTGCCGGATCGACAGGGCCACGACGACCCGCCAGAGAGGTCGCGCCCTGGCGAGCTCGAGCTGCTCGAACAGCTTCGCCGTGGTCGCCGTCGGCACCGACGGCTTGCGGGGCGTCGGCTTGGTGAAGAAGAAGAGCACCTGCTCCCACCGCCCGGTCGGCTCTCCCCGGACCTTCACCGGCCGCCAGACGCGCACGTCGGCAAGGTCCGCCGGGCGCAGGTCGAACAGCCCCGCCTCGCCGTCCAGCACCGGGACCTGCTCGGGATCGCGCGCATCACCCGGACGGTTCAGCTCCGGGTCGACCAGCGCGATCGAGGCCTCCCAGCCCAGGGCCTCGACGTCGAGCGCACCCCTCGAGGCGAGCCCGAAGATGCGCTCGCGCAGCTGCGAGGGGCACGCCCGCGCGTTCGGGCAGCGGATATCCACGTCGCCCTCCCGCTCGGGCGCCAGCGGGCTGCCGCAGGACGGGCACACCGTGGGCATCACGAAGGCCCGCTGCGTCCCGTCGCGCAGGTCGACGACCGGGCCCACGATCTCGGGGATGACGTCGCCCGCCTTGCGCAGGACCACCGTGTCCCCGATCAGCACGCCCTTGCGCTTCACCTCGCTCGCGTTGTGCAGGGTCGCCATCTCGACGGTCGAGCCCGCCACGAGCACCGGCTCCATGACGCCGTAGGGCGTCACCCTGCCCGTGCGCCCCACGTTGACCCGGATGTCCAGGAGCCTGGTGTTGACCTCCTCCGGCGGGTACTTGTACGCGATGGCCCACCGCGGGGCGCGGGACGTCGCACCGAGGCGTCGCTGCACCGAGATCTCGTCGACCTTGACGACGATCCCGTCGATCTGGTGCTCGACGTCGTGCCGGCGGTCGGCGAACCGGGCGATGATCGCCTCGACCTCGCCCAAGGAGGCGACCACGCGCGAGTGAGGCGAGACCGGGACGCCCCAGGACGCGAGAAGGGCGTAGAAGTCGGACTGACGGGTCACGGTCCGGCCGGTGCCGCGGCCCTCGCTCCAGGTGACCGCCCCGATGCCGTGGGCGTACATCGCCAGCGCCCGCTGCGCCGTGACGCGCGGGTCCTTCTGCCGCAACGACCCGGCGGCCGCGTTGCGCGGGTTGGCGAACGGGGCCTTGCCCGCCTCGACCTGCGCCACGTTGAGCTCGTCGAACGCCGCGACCGGCAGGAAGACCTCCCCGCGGACCTCGAGCACCTCCGGGTGGCCCGCCGGGTCGCCGGCGAGCACCTGCGGCACGGAGGCGATCGTGCGCACGTTCAGCGTCACGTCCTCCCCCGTGCGCCCGTCCCCCCGGGTCGCCGCGCGGACGAGCCGCCCGCGCTCGTAGACCAGGGCGATCGCCAGGCCGTCGATCTTGAGCTCGCACAGGTAGGTGACGGCCTCGGCGTCCCCGACGTCCCGATGCACCCGCTCGGCCCAGGCTCGCAGGTCCTCGGCCGAGAAGGCGTTGTCCAGGGAGAGCATCCGCTCCAGGTGGTCGACCGAGGCGAACTCGGTCGAGAACGCACCGCCGACGCGCTGCGTCGGGGAGTCCGGGGTCCGTAGGTCCGGATGCTCGACCTCGAGCGCGTGCAGCTGGCGCAGCAGCGCGTCGTACTCGGCGTCGCTGACCGTCGGCGCGTCCCGCAGGTAGTACGCCACCTGGTGCGCGGTGATCTGCTCGGCGAGGTCGGTCCACCGGTGCCGAGCCCCGACGTCGATCGGGCCCCCTGTCGTCGTCACCGGGGAATCATGCCCGGTCGACCAGGGTCGCCTGACCCAGGACTCGCGTACCGGCGTAGGCCACCACGGACTGGCCCGGAGCCACGCCGCGCACGGGCTCGTCGAGCCGCACGTCCAGCCGCGCGCCCGCGCGGCGCACGCCGGCCCCCACCGGCGTCCCGTGCGCGCGCACCTGGACCTCGGCCCTGGTCCACTCCGCCGCCGGGACGTCCGCCGCCAGCCACACGACGTCGCCGCCGGTCAGCTCGGTGACGGCCAAGGCCTCTCGCGGACCGACGACCACCGTGTTGTCGACGGGTCGCACCGAGAGCACGTACCGCGGCCTGCCGTCCGACGCAGGTCTGCCGAGCTTGAGCCCGCGCCGCTGTCCGACCGTGTAGGCGTACGCGCCGTCGTGCTCGCCGACGACGACTCCGTCGGCGTCGACCACGGGCCCCGGCGAAGCGCCGAGCCGGTCGCGCAGGAAGCCCTTCGTGTCACCGTCGGCGACGAAGCAGATGTCGTAAGAGTCCGGCTTTCCAGAGACGGCGAGCCCACGCCGATCCGCCTCGGCCCGCACCGTCGCCTTCGACGGGGCGTCCCCGAGCGGGAAGATCGATCGCGCGAGCCGCTCGGGCCCCATGACCGCCAGCACGTACGACTGGTCCTTCTCCTGCGCCGCCCCCCGGTGCAGCTCGTGGCGTGCACCGGCACCGTCGGTCGAGATCCGGGCGTAGTGCCCGGTGCACACGGCGTCGAACCCGAGCGCGACCGCGCGGTCGAGCAGCGCCGCGAACTTGATGTGCTCGTTGCACCGCACGCACGGGTTCGGGGTCCGTCCCGCCGCGTACTCGGCGAGGAAGTCGGCGACCACGGTCTCCTCGAAGCGCTCGGAGAGGTCCCAGACGTAGTAGGGGATGCCCAGGACGTCGGCCGCCCGGCGGGCGTCGGAGGCGTCCTCGATAGAGCAGCAGCCCCGCGAGCCGTTGCGGTGCTGCGCCCGTGAGCGGGACAGGGCCATGTGCACCCCGACGACGTCGTGCCCGGCCTCGACGGCTCGGGCGGCGGCGACGGCCGAGTCGACGCCGCCGGAGAGGGCCGCGAGGACGCGCATCAGAAGGCCTTCCGGGCAAGTCGGGAGCGCTCGACGACGGCGGGCAGCGCCGCAAGGACGGCCTCGACGTCGTCGAGCGTCGACGTGTGACCGAGGCTCAGTCGCAGTGCGCCGCGTGCCTGCTCGTCGCCGACGCCCATGGCGCTCAGGACGTGCGAGACCTGCTCGACCCCAGCCTGGCAGGCGGAACCACTGGAGGCCGCGATGCCGGCGGAGTCGAGCAGGAAGAGCATGACCTCGGCGTCGGCGTCGTCCACCGTCAGGTGCAGGTTGCCCGGGAGGCGGCCCGGGCCGGGAGCGGCGCCGCGCGCCGTGACCCCGGGGATTGAGGCCAAGATTCCGTCCAGAAGCTCGTCCCGCAGCGCCGAGATGCGCGCCGCCTCCCTTTCGCGCGCGTCGACGGCGGCCGCGAGTCCGGCGGCGAGCGACGCAGCCAGGGCCGCCGGGACGGTGCCGGAGCGCACGCCTCGCTCCTGCCCGCCGCCGTGCAGCACCGGCGTCAGCTCGACGTCCCGGCGCGCCACGAGAGCACCGACGCCGACCGGCGCGCCGAGCTTGTGCCCGCTGAGGGCCAGCGCGGCCAGCCCGCTCGTCGCGAAGTCGACCGGGACGTGCCCGAGAGCCTGCACCGCGTCGGAGTGAACAGGGATGCCGTGCCGCCGCGCCGCCGCGACGACGTCGTCGACCGGCTGGAGCGTTCCGACCTCGTTGTTCGCCCACATGACCGAGATCAGTGCCACCTCGTCGGCGTGCAGGTCGAGCTGGGCGTCGAGCACCTCGAGGTCGAGACGTCCCCGCGAGTCGACGGGGAGCTCGACGACCTGCGCGCCGTCGTGCTCGGCGAGCCAGCGCGCGGCGTCGAGCACCGCGTGGTGCTCGATCGCGCTGACCAGCACGCGGGTCCGCCGCGGGTCCGCCGACCGCCGCGACCAGAACAGCCCCTTGACCGCGAGGTTGTCCGCCTCGGTACCGCCGCCGGTGAGGATCACCTCGCCTGGCTGCGCACCGAGGGCCGCTGCGACGCCCTCTCGCGCCTCGTCGACCAGGCGCCTCGCGGCACGACCGAACGCGTGGGACGACGACGGGTTGCCGACCGACGCCGACGCCCGGACGAACGCGTCGACCGCGGCCCGACGCACGGGCGTGGTCGCCGCGTGGTCGAGGTACGCGTGGTAAGGCTTCTCGGTCACGACGGACAAGTCTACGAACCGCCGCGGCCGGGCCGGGCGCGCGTCGGTCCTGCCGCCGGGCGTGAGCGGAGCAGGACCGGCTCAGCCGAGCCGAGCACCGCGTCACCTGCCGCCCTCTACTCGCCCCGGAGCCGACGGAGCTCGGCCGAGGCCTGAGGCAGGACGTCGTTGAGGTCGCCGACGATGCCGAGGTCCGCGAGCTCGAAGATCGGAGCGTCCGAGTCCGTGTTCACGGCCACGATCGTCTCGGCGGCCTGCATGCCGCTGCGGTGGTGGATCGCACCCGAGACGCCCGCGCCGATGTAGAGCTTCGGCGCAATGGTCACTCCGGTCTGCCCGATCTGGGCGGAGTGGTCGATCCAGCCTTCGTCGGTGGCCACGCGCGTCGCGCCGACGGCGGCGCCGAGCACGTCGGCGAGCTCCTCCACCAGCGAGAAGTCCCCCTCCGTGCCACGGCCGCCGACGACGACGATGCGCGCCTCGGGCAGCTCAGGCCTTCCGCCGCCGGCGTGTCGCTCGGTCCGTTCGACGACCCGGACCGCAGAGGCGGAAGGCGTGAAGGACACCGCCACCGTCTCGACGACCGGCCGGGTGGCCGCAGCGACCTCCTGCGGCTCCGTCGCGTGCGCCTTCAGGCCGATAAGAGCGGTACCGCCGGTGACGGCGCACCAGCTCGTCCAGGTCCCGGCGAACACGGTCTTCTCGATGATGACCGTGCCGGCGGCGTCGACCCGCACGCCGGTCCCGTCCGCGAGGACACCCGTGCCCAGCCGGACCGCGAGGACCGCAGCGATCTCCTTGTTCTCGAAGGTCGAGGAGAAGAACAGGACCGAAGGCGCCGCCACCTCGACGACCGCGGCGAGCGCCTCGGCCGCCGCGGCTGCGACGAAGGGGCTGGTGCCGCCGAATTCGGGGACGTACACCGTGCCGACGCCGAATGCTCCGAGCTCGGACATCGCTAGCTCGCCGGCATCCCCGAGCCAGACGGCCGCGGGGGCCTGGCCGGGCGCGACCTCGCGAGCGATCGTGAGCAGCTCACGGGTCGGGCTGGACAGGGCGCCGTCGTGCTGGTCGACGAGGACCAGGGCCGGTCCGTTCATATCCGTGGGGTCTCCTTCTGCGTGATCGGCCGGGGGCCGGTCAGATGAACTTGCGCTCGGCGATGAAGGCGGCGAGAGCCAGCCCGGCGTCGCCGGAGTCGATGAGGATCTGTCCCTGGGGACGCGGCGGGCGGATCTGCGCATCGACGACGCGCGTCCGCGCGCCCGCTGCACCCGTCTCGCCCGCGTCGAGGCCGAGGTCGTCGAGGGTGAGGACCTCGACCGGCTTCTTCTTCGCCGCCATGATCCCCTTGAAGTTGGGGTACCTCGGCTCGTTCGCCTGGTCGGTGACGCTGACGAGCGCCGGGAGGTCGGCCTCAAGCACCTCGCCCACCTCGCCGACGTCGCGACGCACGCGCACGGTGGTGCCGGTGACGCTTACCTCGGCGGCCAGCGTCAGCGCGGGCAGGTCGAGGCACGCGGCGAGCGCAGCCGGCAGCATGGAGGTCAGCCCGTCGAGCGAAGCCATCCCCGTGACGACGAGGTCGACCGGCTCGGCGGCGCCGATCTTCCTGATCGCCGCCGCGAGGACGACCGCGGTGCCGATGACGTCCGCCCCCACGATGCGCGCGTCGCTGACGTGCACGGCCTTGCCCGCACCGAGCTGCAGCGCCTTGCGAACAGCCCCCGCAGCGGCGTCGGGCCCCACCGTCAGCGCGACGACCTCACCGCCGTGCTCCTCGGCGAGGACGAGAGCCGCTTCGACCGCGTTCTCGTCGAGCTCGTTGAGCACGTCATCCTCGCCCCGGACGACCCGGGCGTCGGCCCCGAAGGACCGCTCTCCCTGGATGTCCGGGACGTGCTTGACGCAGACCACAATTCTCATGGCGCCGTGACTCCTTCAAACCCTCTATGAGCGCGCGTAGGAGACAAGCGTGCCATCCGGTGGCGCCTGGCACGGACCGGGGGCCGGAATGCGGGACACTTGATCGGTGAGTGCACAAGCGACGCTGGGCGAGAAGAACGCCTCCGGGCAGGTGACAGCCCCTCAGCGGCCCACACCGGAGGCGGTGGTGGCCGCTCCGTTGCGGGCGCCCCATCGACTCGGCGTCCACCTGTCGGGCGACGGGGTCGACATCGCGGTCGTCGCCGCCCAGGCCGAGCGCGTGGACCTGTGCCTGCTGGACCGCGCGCCGGACGGCGAGTGGTCGGAGCGGTTGTTCTCCCTCGCGGGGCCCGTCCACGGCGTCTGGCACGGCCACGTCGAGGGAGTGCGGGCCGGCCAGCACTACGGCTTCCGCGTGCACGGGCGTTGGGAACCCGCCGCGGGCCTTCGCCACAACCCCGCGAAGCTGCTGCTCGACCCCTACGCTCGCGGCGTCGAGGGCTCCCTCGTCCTCGCCCCGCAGATCTACGGCCACGTCGTCGACGAGGACCTGAACCCCGCGTCCCCTGACATGCGACGAGACGACCGCGACTCGGCCGGCTACGTCCCGCACGGCGTCGTGCTCGAGGACCTCCCGTACACCGGGGCGGCCCGGCCGATGGTGCCCTGGAGCGAGACGGTCGTCTACGAGGCGCACGTGCGCGGCCTGACGATGCAGATGCCCGGCATCCCGGAAGACCTGCGCGGGACGTACGCGGGACTGGCCCACCCGGTCATGATCGACTACCTCCGCAGTCTCGGCGTCACCACGATCGAGCTACTGCCCGTGCAGGCCATCGCGAGCGAGCCGTTCCTCCAGAAGCGGGGCCTGACGAACTACTGGGGCTACAACACCCTCTCGTTCTTCTCGCCCGAGCCGTCCTACGCGACCAAGCGGGCCCAGGAGCGCGGGGCCGCCGCGGTGCTCGACGAGATCAAGGGCATGGTCAGCCTGCTGCACGAGGCGGGTCTCGAAGTCGTCCTCGACGTGGTCTACAACCACACGGCAGAGGCCGGGAGCGACGGCCCGCACCTGTGCTGGCGAGGTTTCGACAACACCGGCTACTACCTCCACGACGGCCGGAGCCCCGCGACGTACGCCGATGTCACAGGCTGCGGCAACTCGCTCGACTTCCGCCGCAGCCGCGTGGTGCAGATGACCCTCGACTCGCTGCGCTACTGGGTGGACCGGGTCGGCGTCGACGGGTTCCGATTCGACCTGGCCGTCACGCTCGGCCGCGACTCTGCCGAGTACAGCGGCCGCCACCCGTTGCTCGTCGCACTGCAGACCGACCCCGTCCTCTCGACCGCCAAGCTCATCGCCGAGCCCTGGGACCTCGGCCCCGGCGGCTGGCGCACCGGCCAGTTCCCCTACCCGATGGCGGAGTGGAACGACCGCTTCCGCGGGGCCACCCGGACCTTCTGGCTCGCGGACGCGGCCGCGTTGTCCCACGGCCACGAAGGCCATGACCTGCGCGACGTCGCCACGCGGCTGGCCGGCTCCGCGGACCTCTTCGGCCATGGCGAGATCCCCGGCGGCCGCGGGCCGACCGCGAGCCTCAACTTCGTCACCGCGCACGACGGGTTCACGATGGCCGACCTGGTCGCCTACGACCACAAGGACAACCGCGCCAACCTCGAGGACAACCGCGACGGCTCCGACGACAACCGCTCCTGGAACCACGGTGTCGAGGGCTCGGTCTCGCGCGAGTCCGGTGCCGCCGCGATCGTCCCGTTGCGGCGCCGATCGATCCGCAACCTCATGGGCACCCTCCTGCTCTCGTCCGGAACCCCGATGATCACGGCCGGCGACGAGATCGGACGCACCCAGCACGGCAACAACAACGCCTACTGCCAGGACAACGAGATCTCCTGGATCGACTGGCGGATGCGGCCGTGGCGCAGCGACCTCCGCGCCACCACGAAGTACCTGCTCCACCTGCGGCGGCAGCACCCGGTCCTGCGGCCCGACCGCTTCGCGACGGGGTGGTTCGCGGAGGGCGACGCCATCCCCGACCTTGCCTGGTACGGCTCGGACGGCCGGGTGATGGATGCGCGGTCGTGGCACGACCGCAGGCACCGGGTGGTCCAGATGCTCCGCTCGGGCGAGCCCTTCGACGACGCGGACGCGCTCCTCGTCCTCAACGGCTCCCTGGACCAGATCGAGGTCGAGCTGGCGATCGGCCGCGAGCGGGGCTACCGGCTCATGTGGGACTCGAGCTGGGAGCACCCCCGCGAGATCCGCGCGCAGGCGATCCTCTCCGGCGTGCGCGTCCTGCCCGGCGAGCGGGTCGAGATGGATCCGCTGAGCATCCGCCTGTACCTCTCGGCGACCTAGCACGTCCGGAGCCGGACCTGTCCACGGGCCGGACCACCGCCGGAGTCCCCGTCCGAGGCCCCTCGACGCGGTTGCCCGGCGCCACGCCAAGGCCGGACGCGCCGTCGCACACCGGTGCCGCGAGAAAGTCCCGTCCCGCTGCGCCCCCCGCAGGCCCGGGCTTTAGGTAGGTTCGGGCCGTGACTGCAACGACGCCCCAGCCCGCTCCGGCCGCACCGCTCGGCAGGATCCCCGTCCTCGCCGTACAGCCCGTCTTGGAAGGCGGTAGATGGCCGAGCAAGGCCATCGTCGGGGAAGCGGTACCGATCCGCGCCACCGTCTTCCGTGAGGGTCATGACGCCGTGGCCGCGACCGCCGTGCTGACCCGCCCCGACGGCACCGACCACTCCTCCGCACGGATGACCCTGATCCGCCCCGGCCTCGACGTCTACGAGGCACGCCTGACCCCTGACGCCGAGGGTGAGTGGACGTTCCGGGTCGAGGGCTGGTCGGACCCGTACGGCACCTGGAGCCACGACGCCGAGCTCAAGATCCGCGCGGGTGTGGACGTCGAGCTCATGCTCGCCGAGGGCGTCAAGCTCTTCCGCGACGCGGCAGCCCGCGAGGGCACCCCCACCAGGCTGGCGGACGTGCTCTTCCGCGCCGCGCACGCCATGCGGGACAGCAACCGCGCGCCGCTCGACCGGCTGGCCTCCGGCCGGTCCGCCGAGGTGGTCGAAGCCTTCGACGCGATGCCGGTCCGCGACTACGTCTCACCGTCGGCCGCCTACCCGCTCCTGGTCGAGCGCGACCTGGCGATGGTCGGCGCGTGGTACGAGATCTTCCCGCGGTCCGAGGGCGCGCGTCGCGACGAGAACGGCAAGTGGATCGGCGGCACCCTGCGCACGGCGACCGAGCGGCTCCCGCAGATCGCGGCGATGGGCTTCGACGTCGTCTACCTGACGCCGATCCACCCGATCGGCACGACGTTCCGCAAGGGTCCCAACAACACCCTCAACGCCGGTCCCGAAGACCCGGGCTCGCCGTACGCCATCGGCGCACCCGATGGCGGGCACGACGCCATCCACCCGGAGCTCGGCACCTTCGACGACTTCGACTACTTCGTCGCCAAGTCTCGGGAGAACGGCCTCGAGGTCGCCCTCGACATCGCGCTCCAGTGCTCCCCCGACCACCCCTGGGTCACCGAGCACCCGGAGTGGTTCACCACCCGGATCGACGGCTCGATCGCGTACGCGGAGAACCCGCCCAAGAAGTACCAGGACATCTACCCCCTGAACTTCGACAACGACCCGGACGGCATCTACGTCGCCATCCGCGACGTCCTGGTCAAGTGGGTGGAGCACGGCGTCACGGCGTTCCGCGTCGACAACCCGCACACGAAGCCGCTCAACTTCTGGGAACGACTGCTCGAGGAGTTCCGCGCGAACCACCCCGACGTGATCTTCCTGTCGGAGGCCTTCACGAAGCCGGCGATGATGCACACGCTGGCACTCATCGGCTTCCACCAGTCGTACACGTACTTCACCTGGCGCATCAACAAGCACGAGCTCGGCTCGTACTTCGCCGAGCTGGGTGGCGACTGGGCCTCCGTCATGCGGCCGAGCCTCTGGCCGACCACGCACGACATCCTCACGCCGTACATGCAGCAGGGCGGTACCGCGGCCTTCGCGATCCGCGCGGTGCTCGCGGCCACCGGAGCTCCCACGTGGGGCATCTACGCCGGCTACGAACTCGTCGAGAACGTACCCAGGCCGGGCGCGGAGGAGCAGATCGACAACGAGAAGTACGAGTTCAAGCAGCGCGACTGGAGTCGCGCCGACGGCTACGGCATCGCCCGCCTGCTCGGCATCCTCAACGGGATCCGCCGCCAGCACCCAGCGCTGCAGCGGCTGCGCAACATCACGGTCCACCCGACGAGTGACGACGCGACGCTGTGCTTCTCACGGCACCTCGATGCCAAGGACTCCCCGACGGGCCGCCCGGACACGGTGATCGTCGTGGTGAACCTCGACCCGTACACCACTCGCGAAGGCGTGCTCTACCTCAACCGCACCGCGCTCGGCCTGCCGGCCGCCGAGCCCGGTACCCAGCTCTCGTTCACCGCCCGCGACGAGATCTCGGGCGAGACGTTCACCTGGGGCGAGCACCCGTACGTGCGCCTCAACCCCCACGGCCAGGTCGCGCACGTCCTCGCCGTGGAGCACACATGACGGCTCCTACGCCGGGACTGCCGTCCCGGTCGTCTGCGACCCTGATCCAGGACGCCATGCACCCAGGCCTGAGCAACGACCCGGACTGGTACAAGACGGCCGTCTTCTACGAGGTCCTCACGCGTGCCTTCGCCGACTCCAACGGCGACGGCACCGGGGACCTGGCGGGGCTGCTCGAACGGCTCGACTACCTGCAGTGGCTCGGCGTCGACTGCCTGTGGCTGCCCCCGATCTACCCGTCCCCCCTGCGGGACGGCGGGTACGACATCGCGGACTACACGGGCATCCTCGGCGACTTCGGCACGATCGACCAGTTCGCCCACCTCGTGGGCGAGGCGCACGCCCGCGGCATCCGGATCATCATCGACCTGGTCATGAACCACACGAGCGACCAGCACCCGTGGTTCCAGTCCTCTCGCTCCAACCCGAACGGACCGTTCGGCGACTTCTACGTCTGGAGCGACGACAACACGAAGTACCAGGAGGCGCGGATCATCTTCGTCGACACGGAGGTGTCCAACTGGACCTTCGACCCGGTGCGCCGCCAGTACTTCTGGCATCGGTTCTTCTCGCACCAGCCTGACCTCAACTTCGAGAACCCGCAGGTCCAGGACGCGATCTTCGACGTCGTCAGGTTCTGGGCCCGCATGGGCGTCGACGGCTTCCGTCTCGACGCCGTGCCCTACCTCTTCGAAGAGGAGGGCACGAACTGCGAGAACCTGCCGAAGACCCATCGCTTCCTGCGAGACGTGCGCGCGATGGTGGACCGGGAGTTCCCGGGCACGATCCTCCTGGCTGAGGCCAACCAGTGGCCCGAGGACGTCGTCGCCTACTACGGCACCGAGGACGAGCCCGAGTGCCACATGTGCTTCCACTTCCCCGTGATGCCGCGGATCTACTACGCACTGCGGGAGCAGAAAGCGACGGCGATCACCCAGATCCTCGCCGACACCCCGGAGATCCCCGCAGGTGCCCAGTGGGGGACGTTCCTGCGCAACCACGACGAGCTCACTCTCGAGATGGTCTCGACCGAGGAGCGCGCGGCGATGTACGGCTGGTACGCCGAGGATCCGCGGATGCGGGCCAACGTCGGTATCCGTCGTCGCCTCGCCCCCCTGCTGGGCAACTCGCGGGCTGAGATCGAGCTCGCCAACGCGCTGCTGCTCTCACTGCCCGGCAGTCCGTGCCTGTACTACGGGGACGAGATCGGGATGGGCGACAACATCTGGCTCCCGGACCGGGATGCCGTGCGCACGCCGATGCAGTGGACGCCGGACCGCAACTCCGGGTTCTCCTCCGCGGACCCCGGCAAGCTCTACCTCCCGCTCGTGCAGTCCCTCGTCAGCCACTACGCCGGCGTCAACGTCGAGGCGCAGTACGCGACGAGCACGTCGCTCCTGCACTGGACGCGCGGGATCCTCGACGTCCGTCGGGCGCACCCCGTCTTCGGAAACGGTTCGTTCACCGCTTTGACGTGTGACAACGAAGCCGTGCTCTCCTACCTGCGGAGCAACCCGCAGGAGACCGTGCTCTGTGTCATGAACATGGCGAACACCCCCCGCGCCGGGACGATCCAGGTCCCCGGCGCAGGCGGTGCGCGGGTGCGCGACATCTTCGGTGGGGCCGAGTTCCCGCGAATCGCGGCGGATGACACGTTCACGGTCACGCTGGGTGCCAGGGACTTCTTCTGGCTGTCGCTGACCCGTGACGTCCCCGCCGCGCAGACCGTCATCCAGGAACCCGTCCCGGCCGCGGTCGGCGCGCCCACGGCCGAGGAGCCCCCGGTCGGCCCGCCCATCGGCGGCAGGTCCAAGCGCGGGGTCGCAGCTTCTCCCGCCGCCACGACCGCCACGACCGCCACGACCGATCCCGCCGCTGGAGCAGCTGCCGGAACAGCCATGACGGGCGCAACTCCCGAGCCAACGACGACAACCGACATCGGGGCGACCTCGGAACGCCCCCCCACGACCGCCGCCGGACGACGGCAGGACCCGGAGAAGAGCAGCAGATGGCACAGCTGAGCTGGCCCGACGACGAGGGACTCCTCGCCGCCCTGAGCACGTGGCTTCCCGGCCAGCGCTGGTATCCGGCCAAGGACACTGCAGCCGGCGGGACCGCGGGCGCCAGTATCGTCAGCCGGATCGAGCTGACAGATCCGGACGGCGCCGCGCTCGTGCTCGACGCCCTGATCCGGGTGCCGTCGTCGGAGGGGAGCGTGATCGTCCAGGTACCCCTCGTCCTCGACGGCGGCGCAGGCGAGGGAGGCAGCGTGCCGGGCGCGATCGCGACGCTCGCCGACGGCTCCGTCCTCGCGGACGGGCCGCACCACCCAGCGTTCCTGCGCGCCTGGACGACCCTCGCGGTCGACCAGGGCAACGGCGCGGGCCTGGCACCCCTCGAGCCGTCGAAGGCGCGCGTGCTGCGCGGCGAGCAGTCCAACACCTCGGTGCTCATCCCCCGCAAGAAAGATGCGGAGACCGGGCCTGACGGGATCCTCAAGGCCTTCCGAGTCATCTCACCCGGCACCAACCCCGAGATCGAGGTTCCCGTCGCGCTCGTCAAGGCAGGCTGGCGCAACGTCCCCCAACCCCTCGGGTGGGTCGAGGGCTCCTGGCGCGATGGCGGCGAGGAGCACCACGGTCACCTGGGCGTCGTCGCGGCGTTCGTTCCCGGCGCCCACGACGGCTTCGAGCTGGCCTGCTTCTACGCCCGGGAGGGCACCAGCTTCGCCGGCCTGGCCGCCGACCTGGGCCGGACGATCGCCGAGATGCACCGCGCCCTGGCCGAAGCCTTCCCGCCGCAGGACGACAGGGACGGGCCGACCCGGGCGGCCGCACTCGCCGCCACGCTGCGGGAGCGCACCACGTGGGCCGCGCGTGAGGTCGCCGAGCTCCGGGAGCTCCTGCCCGCCGTCGAGGCCGTGATCGACCAGGTCGAGGCTCTCTCCGACGTGCCGCTCGACCAGCGAGTCCACGGCGACTTCCATCTCGGCCAGTGCCTGCACTCCGACGCCGGCTGGTTCGTCCTGGACTTCGAGGGCGAACCCCTGCGCTCTCTCGAGGAGCGTACGAAGCCGGACCAGGCGCTGCGCGACCTCGCCGGTGCCATCCGGTCGATCGACTACGCCGCGGCCGTGGGAAACGGGACCGCGGAATGGGCAGCGGAGTCGCGCTCGGCCCTCCAAGATGCGTACGTGACCGAGTCGGTGCGCCCCAGTGACCACCCGGTAGCGGAAGCCGCGTCGGACGGCATCGTGGAGCGGGCAGTCCTGCTCGAACGCACGCTCTACGAAGCGGTCTACGAGGCCCGCAATCGTCCTGACTGGCTCAGCATCCCGCTCGAGGCCATCCGTCGCGAGGTCGATTCGTGACAGGTTCGCCGTCTGACCCAATCGACGCCTTCGCCAGACCCCTGAATGGGAGAGTGTGAGCATGACCGAAGAGACCCCCGCCCTGGCAGCCCTACCTGTGCACGACGACACGCTCCGCGCTATCGCGTACGGGTACCACCACGACCCGCACTCTGTGCTGGGCGCGCACGTGCACGAGGGCAATGTCACGATCCGGGTCCTGCGCCCGCTCGCAGGGTCCGTCCGCATCCTGACCCTCGACGAGCCCGTCGACGCGACCCACGAGCACGAGGGCGTCTGGGTGGCCGTGGTCGCCGGCGAGACCGTCCCCGACTACCGACTCGAAGTCACCTACGAGGACGGCTTCCCGCACGTCACGGACGACCCGTACCGCTTCATGCCGACCCTCGGCGAGATGGACCAGTACCTCATCGGCGAGGGACGCCACGAGAACCTCTGGGAGGTCCTCGGAGCACACGTCCGCTCGTACCCGAGCGTCCTGGGTGACGTCACGGGCGTCTCGTTCGCCGTGTGGGCACCCAACGCCCGCGCCGTGCGCGTCGTCGGCGACTTCAATCACTGGCAGGGCGCTCAGCACGCGATGCGCTCGCTCGGCTCCTGCGGCGTCTGGGAGCTGTTCATCCCCGGCGTGCAGGCCGGCGCCCGGTACAAGTTCGAGATCGGCTACCGCGACGGCAGCTGGCACCAGAAGGCCGACCCGATGGCTCGCGGCACGGAGCAGCCGCCTGCGACCGCCTCGGTGGTCATCGACAGCGACTACACCTGGGGCGACGACACCTGGATCGAGCGTCGCACCAACACCAACCCG
>JAHECE010000004.1:0-1690 GCA_024641895.1 Actinomycetales bacterium | reverse complement strand
AGGTCCACCTCGGGTCGTGGCGCGCCGGCCTCGGCTACCGGGAGCTCGCGGACGAGCTCACGGCGTACGTCACCAACCTGGGCTTCACCCACGTCGAGTTCATGCCCGTCGCCGAGCACCCCTTCGGTGGCTCGTGGGGCTACCAGGTCACGTCGTACTACGCGCCGACCTCGCGGTTCGGTCACCCCGACGACTTCCGCTACCTCGTGGACCGGCTCCACCAGGCCGGGATCGGCGTCATCGTCGACTGGGTTCCTGCTCACTTCCCCAAGGACGAGTGGGCGCTGGCGCGCTTCGACGGCACAGCCCTCTACGAGGACCCGGACCCGCTGCGCGGCGAGCACCAGGACTGGGGCACCTACATCTTCAACTTCGGCCGCAGGGAGGTCCGCAACTTCCTCGTGGCGAACGCCATCTTCTGGCTGGAGCAGTTCCACGTCGACGCGCTACGCGTGGACGCGGTGGCCTCGATGCTCTACCTCGACTACTCGCGCGAGGAAGGCCAGTGGCGGCCCAACGAGTTCGGCGGCCGGGAGAACCTCGAAGCGATCAGCTTCCTCCAGGAGGCGAACGCGACCGCGTACAAGCGCGTCCCGGGCATCATGATGATGGCCGAGGAGTCGACGGCTTTCCCGGGCGTGACCGCGGAGACCGCGTACGGAGGCCTCGGCTTCGGGCTCAAGTGGAACATGGGCTGGATGAACGACACCCTGCGCTACATGCAGGAGTCGCCGATCAACCGGCGCTACCACCACGGCGAGCTCACGTTCTCGATGGTCTACGCCTACTCGGAGCAGTTCGTCCTGCCGATCAGCCACGACGAGGTCGTCCACGGCAAGGGCTCGCTCATCGCCCGCATGCCCGGAGACCACTGGCAGCAGGTGGCGGGCGTCCGCGCGCTCCTGGCCTACATGTGGACCCACCCCGGCAAGCAGCTCATCTTCATGGGCTGTGAGTTCGCCCAGGGCGGCGAGTGGTCCGAGTCGCGCGGTCTGGACTGGTGGCACTACGACGACCCGCTGCACTCGGGTGTGGCAGAGCTCACGAGCGAGCTGAACAAGACCTACCGGGCGCACCCCGCCCTGTGGACCTACGACTTCAGCCCGGACGGTTTCGAGTGGATCGACGCCAACGACGGCAACCACAACACGCTCGTCTACCTGCGCAAGGACGGCGCGGGCGATGTCGTGGTCGTCGTCACCAACTTCGCAGGAGTGCCGCACGAGGACTACCGGATCGGACTGCCCTCGGGCGGAGACTGGGTCGAGATCCTCAACACGGACCAGACGAGGTTCGGCGGCTCCGGCGTCGTCAACGTCGGTCCGCAGAAGGCCGAAGACGTCAGCTGGATGGGACGCAAGCACTCCCTGTCGCTGCGGGTTCCCCCGCTCGGCTCGGTGTGGCTGACCCCGGCCAAGAGCTGACCGCAGGGCTGCACGGCTGACTACCGCGAAGGCGGCGGACGAGACATCGTCCGCCGCCTTCGCGGTTGTCGACGAGTCCGGCGCCAGGCCCGCTGCAGTCAAGAACCGCGGGCACTCACCGCGGTGATCACGGCGCCCGCACAGCGCCCCCGCGCGGGCTTCGGGTCGGCACACAGGCCGTCGGTGGCCAGGCCGTCGGTGGCCAGGCCGTCGGCGGCCAGGTCGTCGGTGGCCAGGTCGTCGGCGCTCGGCCGCCACCGTCCGGC
>JAHECE010000130.1 GCA_024641895.1 Actinomycetales bacterium | reverse complement strand
ATCCACCCGATCGGGGTCCTGGGCCGCAAAGGCACCGCGGGCAGCCCCTTCGCTATCAGCGACTTCCGCGCGCTGAACCCCGACCTCGGGACGGACGCCGACTTCGACGCCCTCATCGAGGCAGCGCACGAGCGGGGACTGAGGGTCGTCATCGACGTCGTGTTCAACCACACGTCGCCCGACAGCGTCCTCACTACGGAGCACCCCGAGTTCTTCCACCGCGACGCTGACGGCAACCCGGTCAGCTCGGTCCCGGCCTGGACCGACATCATCGACCTGAAGTTCCCCGACCCGGCCCTGACCCGCTACCTCATCGACTCGCTCGCCATGTGGGTGCGCCGCGGGGTGGACGGGTTCCGCTGCGACAGCGCGTCCCTGGTCCCGATTGACTTCTGGCTCCAGGCCCGCGCCGAGCTCGCGCAGATCACGGCGGGCCTGCTCTGGATCGCCGAATCCGTCCACCCGCACATGGTCGAGAGTCGTCGGGCCGCCGGTCAGGCCATGGCTTCGGACGCCGAGGTGTTCGAGGCGTTCGACATCACGTACACCTGGGACATCTGGGGCATCTGGCAGGCCGCGGTGATCGGGCGTCAACCCGTCGGTCGCTACCTGGAGATGCTGCGCTGGCAGGACGCCTCGCTCCCGGCGAACTACGCCAAGCTCCGGCACGTCGAGAACCACGACAACTTCCGGATCATGCGTTTCGCGCCGAGCCGTGCCCAGGCCCTCGCCTGGACAGCCCTGATGGCGCTCTCCCGCGGCGCTCTGATGTTCTACGCCGGCCAGGAGTCGGCCGCGCGCGCGTGGCCCTCGCTGTTCGAGCCCGACCCGATCGACTGGGGCGACTACGAGCTCACCGACTACCTGAGCGCCGTCGCCGGCCTCAAGAAGCACCCGGCGCTGCGCGAAGGCGTACCCCTCATCCTCGCGGACGAGCCCTGCGTGCAGATGGCCTGGGGCACTCCCGAGGGCGATCGCCTCGGTCCGGTGGGCACCGGACCCGGCCTGTACGGGGTCTTCAACGTGGCAGGCGTGCGCGGGCCCGTCTCGGTCCAGCTGCCTGACGGCGAGTACGGGGACGTCATCGGGGACGCGAACGTCACGGTGGCGGGCGGAGCCATCGAGGCCCCGGCAGGCGCCGTCGTGCTGGCGTTCGCGCAGGAGTTCGACTCCCGGCGCTGGGAAGCGGACCTGCTCGATCTCTTCCTCCACGTCGAGGAGCTCGGCGACGACTAGACGAGTGGCCGGCAACCGCCGGAATCAGTCTTGCGGGCAATCGCTCGCTCGTGCGGCAGGAGCGCGCCCCGAGCCGGGGCGCGAACCGAAACGGCCGCACCTTCCACAACGAAAGGAAAGGGTTTCACATGAGGCAATCGAGAAGCTTCAGGCTGGGAGCGGTCACCGCGCTGGCGGGGCTCGCGCTGACGGCGTGCGCCGGGGGCGGCGGCGGCACGACGGACGACAACAAGGTCGAGATCGTGGGCGCGGTCAGTGGCGCGAACGCCGTCGCCCTGCAGACGGAGATCGCCGCCCTGGCCGCTTCGACGGGGATCGACGTCACCTTCACGACGATTCCCGACTTCGACACGGTCATCCAGAGCAGGGTCCGCGGCAACAACCCGCCTGACATCGCGGTGTTCCCGCAGCCGGGCGTGCTGCTCGACCTCAAGGACGACATGGTCGCCCTTGATGACGTGATCGACCTGCCGACGACGACGAAGGACATGATCCCGGGGCTTTCGACGGTCGCGGTCGCCGATGACGGCAAGACCTACGGCTTGCCGTGGTCGATCAACGCCAAGAGCACTGTGTGGTACCCGGTTCCAGAGTTCCAGGACGCGGGCTACCAGATCCCGGCCAGCCAGGCCGAGCTCGAGGCACTGACCGCGCAGATCAAGGCTGACGGCACCCCGCCGTGGTGCTTCGCCTTCGAGGCCGGCGCCGCGACCGGCTGGTACGTCACCGACTGGATCGAGGAGTACGTCCTGCGCATCGGTGGCCCCGAGGTCTACGACCAGTGGGTCAAGCACGAGATCCTGTTCGACTCGCCGGTCGTCAAGCAGGCCGCCGAGACGTTCGAGAAGCTGATCCTGACCCCGGGGAACGCTGTCCTGGACCGTCAGGGCATGGCCGCAACGCCGTGGGGCGACGCCCTGCAGCCGCTGGTCGCCAGCCCGCCCGGGTGCTTCATGGGTCGGCAGGCCAACTTCGTGATCGGGTTCTGGCCGCCTGAGGTCCAGGCAGACCCTTCGAAGTTCGTGAGCTCGTTCCTGCTGCCCCCGGTCGAGGGTGGCTTCGACGGCCAGGCCGTTCTGGGTGGTGGCGACCTCGCCGCAGCCTTCAACGACAACGAGTCGACGAAGAAGATCCTCGAGGCCCTCTTCTCGCCGGAGTTCGGCCAGACCTGGGCGCAGCAGCCGAACAACGACTTCGTGTCTCCGTACGCCACGTTCGACAACTCGAAGTACATCAGCTCGACGGTGGCGAAGGTCGGGGAGGCGGTGTCGCAGGCGGACACGTTCCGCTTCGACGGCTCGGACCAGATGCCGGGTCAGGTTGGTTCGGGTTCGTTCTGGACGGAGATGACGGCGTGGGTCACGGAGCAGGAGACTCTTGACCAGGCGCTGAAGAACATCGACGCCAGCTGGCCGGCTAGCTAGTAGACCCCGTCGCTAGGTAGGGGTCGTCAGGTGGCGGCGCGTCGTGATGGCGCGCCGCCACCTGGCATCGTCCCCTCCGAAAGGAATCGGAACTTATGCTCAAGATTCTGAACGGGATCCTTGCGATCCTTGGTGGCGTGGGGGCGTCGCTGGCGCTGTTCTGGCTGATGAACTTCGCGGTGGAGAGGCTTCCCTCGAAGTGGTCGGAGCGGCTCAAGCCGTGGGTCTTCGCGGGCCCGGCGGTGCTGTTCATCACGATCTTCTTGGTCTATCCGGCGGTGCGGACGATCGTCATCAGCTTCTTCGACAAGCGTGGTGAGAACTTCATCGGGATCGACAACTACACGTCGTTGTTCGGTGACAGTGCGTTCCACAACACGATCCTGAACACGTTGTTGTGGTTGCTGATCGTTCCGGCGTTCGCGGTCGCGACGGGTCTGCTGGTCGCGGTCCTGGCGGACCGGCTGGGCCCGAAGGCTGAGAAGGGCACGAAGTCGCTGATCTTCTTGCCGATGGCGATCTCGATGGTCGGTGCGTCCACGATCTTCCGGTTCGTCTACGAGTGGCGTCCGGCGGGCGATCCGCAGATCGGTCTGCTCAACGCTGTCTGGACGGCCCTCGGTGGTGAGCCGCAGGTCTGGTTGCAGCAGTCCACGGGCCGGTTGAACAGCCTGCTGCTGATGGTCATCTTGATCTGGATGCAGACGGGGTACTGCATGGTGCTGCTGTCCTCGGCGATCAAGGGTGTGCCCGAGGACACGGTCGAGGCCGCCCGGATGGACGGCGCGAACGAGGTCCAGGCGTTCTTCCGGATCGTCGTGCCGCAGATCTGGGCCACGGTCGTGACGGTGTTCATCACGGTGTTCATCGGTGTCATGAAGATCTTCGACATCGTGTACGTCATGACCGGGGGTAACTTCAACACGAACGTGGTGGCGCTGGCGTTCTTCAAGGAGCTCTTCGAGTTCAGCAACGACGGACGTTCTGCCGCGATCGTCGTGATCCTGCTCATCGCCGTCACACCGGTGATGTACTACCAGGTGCGCCGGTTCAAGGCCGAGGAGGCAATGCGATGAGCCAGACCCAACGCCCGGTGGACACGCCGGCACGCACCGCGCCGCCGGCTTCGGCCAAGCAGAAGAAGCAGAAGCCACCGGAGGAGGCCTCCCGGGCCAACTGGGTGGTACGCGTAGCCATCGCCCTGGTCGTGATCAGCTTCATGATCCCGACGATGGGTCTGCTCGTGACGTCGTTCCGGTCCCGGGAAGACGTCATCGCCTCGAGCTGGTGGAGCGCGCTGTTCAACCCGGGCACTACGAGCTGGACCGCCTCGGGTTACGGGGAAGTCCTCTCCAACGGCATGGGCAACGCGTTCATCAACTCCCTCGTGGTGACCGTCCCGGCGACGATCATCCCGATCCTGATCGCGGCGATGGCGGCGTATGCGTTCACGTTCATCCAGTTCCCCGGGCGTGACTTCGCGTTCGTGGGGATCGTGGCGCTGCTCGTCATCCCGGGCCAGGTCGCGTTCATCCCGCTGCTGCAGCTGTTCGGCAACTTCGGGCTCGTGGGCAACTTCGCCGCGGTGTGGCTGGCGCACACCGGCTTCGGCATGCCGTTGGCGGTGTACCTGCTGCGCACGTACATGGGCACCCTGCCCAACGCGGTGATCGAGTCCGCGAAGATCGACGGGGCCTCGCACTACCAGACGTTCTGGAAGCTGATCCTGCCGATGAGCTTCCCGGCGCTGGCCTCGTTCGCGATCTTCCAGTTCCTGTGGGTGTGGAACGACCTGCTCATCGCGTTGATCTTCCTGGGTGCCGGACCGAACGAGGTCGTCACGCTGAACCTCAACTCCCTGCTCGGCACGTTCGCCTCCCGCTGGGACCTCCTGGCACCAGGGGCGTTCATCACCATGGCCCTACCGCTGACCGTGTTCTTCGCACTCCAGCGGTTCTTCGTCCGCGGCATGACCGCAGGCTCCGTCAAGGGCTGACCCACCCGCTTCACCGACGAAGGCCGGTCCGGACACACCCGTCCGGGCCGGCCTTCGCCGTCTGTTGGGTCCGCCGCGGCGGTCGACGGTCCGCTGATTCCCGAAGGGGCCTGCGCGGCGTCGGTCGAAGGCGCGAGCAGACCCGGCGCGGCGATACCGTGTCGCCCATGGCGAACACACCCGCGACCCCGTCGCGAACCTTCGGGTCGGTGCTCACCGCGATGGTCACGCCGTTCGACGTCGAGGGACGCATCGACCTCCCCGCAGCGCAGTCGCTCGCGAGCTACCTCGTCGACTCCGGGTGCGACGGGCTCGTCGTCAGCGGGACCACGGGTGAGTCGCCGACGACGCACCAGCCCGAGAAGGACGACCTGGTCCGCGCCGTCGTCGACGCCGTCGGTCACCGGGCGATGATCGTCGCGGGCGCGGGTTCCAACGACACGGCGCACGCCGTGCGGATGGCGGAGTGCGCCGCGCGCGCCGGGGCCCATGGGCTCCTCGCCGTCAGCCCCTATTACAACAAGCCGTCTCAGGAGGGCGTCTACCGCCACCTCCGGGCGGTCGCCGAGTCCACCGAGCTTCCGGTGATGCTCTACGACATCCCCGGGCGCACCGGCGTCGCCATCGCGGACGAGACGCTCGACCGCCTGGCAGCAGTGGCCCAGGTGCGTGGCGTGAAGGACGCGACCGGCAATGTCTCGGCGGGCTTCTCGCGCATGCTGCGGACCGGGCTGGAGTTCTACTCCGGCGACGACGGACTGAACTTCGCCTGGCTCGCGCACGGTGCCTCCGGCGTCGTGAGCGTTGTGGGCCATGTCGCAGCAGGTCCGTATGCGCAGCTCGTCGCCGCGATTGATGCCGGCGACCTGCCGAGCGCCCGACGCATCGCCGCAAGTCTCGTTCCCCTGGTGGAGGCGCTCATGGGTGCCGGGCAAGGCGCCGTCATGGCGAAGGCCGCCATGGAGCTGCTCCGCGTCATCCCGACCCGCACCGTCCGCCTGCCGCTCGTCGCGGCCGACCCGGTGCAGCTGGCCGAGCTCGAACACGTGCTCGCGGTCGAGGGGATCTTGTGATCCCTCGCCGGGTCCTCGCGCCGCGGCCCGGCACGAACCCCACCCCCCACCGAGGAGCACCGTGAGCCATCCCCATCCCGACCTGGGGACACCAGGCCCGCTCGTCGCGGGCGGACTGCGCGTGGTCGCGCTCGGCGGACTGGGCGAGGTCGGCCGCAACATGGCCGTGCTGGAGTACGCCGGCAAGCTGCTGATCATCGATTGCGGCGTTCTCTTCCCGGAGGACAACCAGCCCGGTGTCGACCTGATCCTCCCTGACTTCGAGTACATCGCCGACCGGCTCGACGACGTCGTCGCACTGGTGCTGACCCACGGGCACGAGGACCACATCGGCGCGGTGCCCTACCTCCTGCGCCGTCGCGCCGACATCCCCATCCTCGGCTCGCGCCTCACCCTCGCCTTCGTCGAGGCGAAGCTCAACGAGCACCGCATCCGGCCGGTGACCTTGGAGGTCAAGGAAGGCCAGGTCGAGCGGCTCGGCCCGTTCGAGTGCGAGTTCGTCGCCGTGAACCACTCGATCCCCGACGCCCTGGCGGTCGCCGTGCGAACGGCGGGTGGCACCGTGCTGCACACGGGCGACTTCAAGATGGACCAGCTGCCGCTCGACGGGCGGATCACCGACCTGCGGGCCTTCGCCCGGCTCGGCGAGGCCGGCGTCGATCTCTTCATGGTCGACTCGACCAATGCGGAGGTCCCCGGCTTCACGACCCACGAGCGCGAGATCGGACCGGTCCTCGACGGGGTCTTCGCCCGGGCCCAGGGCCGGATCGTCGTCGCCTCGTTCGCCTCGCACGTCCACCGGGTCCAGCAGGTGCTCGACGCCGCCCACGCGCACGGTCGCAAGGTCGCCCTCGTGGGTCGCTCCATGGTCCGGAACATGACGATCGCCGCCGAGCTGGGTTACCTGAACGTGCCCGACGGGATCCTCGTCGACGCACGCCGGATCGATGACATGCCGCTCGACTCGGCCGTGCTCATGTGCACCGGCTCACAGGGCGAGCCGATGGCCGTCCTGAGCCGGATCGCGAACCGGGACCACAAGGTCTCGGTCGGCCCGGGCGACACGGTGATCCTGGCGTCCTCCCTCATCCCGGGCAACGAAAACGCCGTGTTCCGGGTGATCAACGGACTCATGCGGCTCGGCGCGAAGGTCGTGCACAGCGGAACCGCGAAGGTGCACGTCTCCGGGCACGCCAGCGCCGGAGAGCTGCTCTACGTCTACAACGTCCTGCGGCCGCGCAACGTGATGCCGATCCACGGCGAGATCCGCCACCTGGTCGCCAACGGCGCCATCGCCGTGTCGTCCGGCGTACCCGCGAGTCGTGTCGTCCTCGCCGAGGACGGGGTGGTGGTCGACCTCATCGACGGGGTCGCGCGCATCGCCGGTGCTGTGCCCTGTGGCTACGTCTATGTCGACGGCTCAAGCGTCGGCGAGCTGACCGAGGTTGAGCTCAAAGACCGCCGGATCCTCGGCGAGGAAGGCTTCATCTCGATCTTCACCGTGATGGACAGCGCGACGGGCACGATCGTCTCGGGACCGCACGTGCACGCCCGGGGAGTAGCCGAGGACGACGCCGTGATCCAGGAGGTCGTGCCCCAGGTCGCGTCCGCGCTGATCGAGGCCGCAGCCTCGGGCTCGGCGGACGTGCACCAGCTCCAGCAGGTGGCGCGTCGCGTGGTCGGCCGGTGGGTGTCGTCCAAGCTGCGGCGGCGACCGATGATCATCCCGGTGGTCGTCGAGGCGTGAGCGGGCGTTCCCGGCACACCACTGCGGGCTCGGCGCCGTGGGGTGCCGGCGCGCAGGTCCGGGTCGCAAGGCGGGTCGCACAGCAGCCGGGGCTGAATGCACGAGTACGTTGAGGAACATGGCGACCCGTATGAGCAGCACGACGCGAGCCACGCCGCGGGGCGCCGGCTC
>JAHECE010000129.1 GCA_024641895.1 Actinomycetales bacterium | reverse complement strand
CGGCACCGCCGCGTCGCGCGCACCAGCGCGGCGCTCGTTGCCAGAGGCACGATCGAGCGGGCCGACGGGGTCGTCAATCTCATGGCCGATCGGCTGGAACCGCTGCGTCTGCGTGTACCGACCCGCTCGAGGGACTTCCAGTGACTCCGCCACCGCCTGAACGGCCTGTGTGGACCGGACGCCGTCGAGGGCAGGTCAGGCCCGGGGCGTCAGCCCTGGGCCGCGTCGTTCTTGCGGACCACCTTGAGTGAGGACAGTGGTGCGGACAGGGGTGGGTCCACGTTGCGCAGCTTGGCGTAGACGGCCCAGGCCACGGCGACGATCGGTACCGCCACGATCGCCCCCAGGATGCCCGCCAGCAGCGTCCCCGACGTGACCGCGAGTGCGACCACGACCGGGTGGAGCGAGACTTGCCGCCCCATCACCAGCGGCTGGAGGACGTGGCCCTCGAACTGGCCGATCAGTGCGATCGCTGCGCCGACGAGCACCGCGTTCAGCAGTCCGTTCGCAGCGAGCGCGACGATCATCGCCACCACCATCGCCAGCGGTGCGCCGACCAGCGGGATGAATGCCCCGATGAAGACGAGCACCGCGAGAGGGGCCGCCAGCGGGACCCCGAGGACCACGAGAACGAGCCCGGCGAAGATGCCGTCCGTGAGCGCGATGATCACCGTGCCGCGCGCATAGCCGGAGAAGGTGTACCACCCGGCTCCGGCCGCGTCGTGCCACGTCTCGCGAATCCGGGCGGGCAGCTGGTTGAGGAACCACGTCCACATGTCGGCGCCGCGGGCCAGGAAGAACACGGAGCAGAACACTGCCAGCGCAAGGGCACCGAAGACCTCGGCCACGGATCCCGCGCTGGCCAGGGCGTTCGACGCCAGGTCTGGGCCGTGGTCCACCACCCACTGCCGCCCCGAATCGATCCACGCCGTGATCATCTCGGGCGTCACCGTGACCGGGATGCGCCCCTCCTTGTTCTCCAGGAAGTCGAGGATCTGCCGGGTGCCGTCGCTGAACTGCAGGGCGAGCGACTGCCACTGCGAGGCGACCGAGTTCACCACGTAGGCGAGCAGCGACAGGACGAACAGCACGGCGCCGAGCAGCGCGAGCGCGGTGGCCAGGGGGCGCGGTATCACCCGAGACATCCGGTTCACGAGGGGGCGCAGCACCGACGTGAGGACGAGGCCCAGGAACACCGCGATGAAGACCAGCTGGACGCGGGCCGTGGCGAACACCACCAGGGCGATCACCGCGATGACGGCCAGGATCCGCCACGAGTACCCGCCGGCCGTCCGCATCCAGCGGGGGACGTCGTCCGCGTGGTCCGCGGGTCGTGGTTTCGCCGGACCGTGCGCCTGCTGGGCCGAGCGGGCCGTGGCCTTGCTCTTCGTGGCGAGGGCGGGTGGCACGCGGGCGTCGACGACCCGGCGGATCGTGACCGCCTCGCGCATGCCCGGGACCTTCGGGAACGGTCTCATGCTTGCCCCCCTGGCAGTCCGACGTCCGATCGCGCCGATCCCGGGAGGGGTCGGTTCGACGTCTGCACCGAGTTCGACGTCTGAGTCGGGCTCGAGGTCAACCGCCGCCACGCTCGCGCCCGCGAGGCCCTGCTCGCGATCGACGTCGTGCCTGCTGTCACGGTCGACCTGCCCGCCGAGGTCCAGGGCGGGCGGTACCTCGGCCTTGGTGCCGATCAGCTCGAGCTCCCGTCCCAGGTGCACGTCCTGGCTCACGTCTGCCTCCTCGCCACGTGACGCCGGGCTCGCGCCCCGCAACGCCGCGCGGCCGACCGGGCCAGTCTGCCTCGCGCGGACCCGAGATCCCGGGAGGGACTCGCGGGCCCGGCGGGCTCCACTCGCGCGGACGGCTCATGGTTCAAGGTCCACACCGAGCGCCCGCGCGAGCTCGGGTACCGAGTGGACCACGGCGTGCGCTCCCTCGGACTCGGCGGCGGAGCCGTAGCCCCAGCTGACGATGATGCACGGGATGCCCCACCGTGCGGCGCCGGCGACGTCGTGCTCGCGGTCGCCCACCATGACCATCTCCTCGGTGGAGTACCCCAGGTCGGCGAGTCCCCGTACCGCGGAGTCGATGACCTCGGCCTTGTCGCTGCGGGAGCCGTCCGGCCGCGCTCCTGCCACCACCGCGAAGTATGAGTCGAGGCCGAAGTGCTCGAGGATCATGCGGGCGTGATCCGCCGACTTCGAGGTGGCGAGGGCCAGCGGGAAGCCGGCGCGCTGGAGGGCGTCCAGAAGTCGAGGGATCCCCTCGAACACCTCGGTCTCGAACATCCGGTCGGCCTCGTAGGCCTTGCGGTAGGTCGCGATCGCCACAGGGACCTCATCCGCGGGCAGACCCGCGATGTGCCTGAAGCCGACCTGCAGGGGAGGCCCCACGTAGGCGAGCAGGGCGTCGTCGTCGGGCACCGGCCTGCCGAGAGCCCGAAGCGTGACGGCGACCGAGCCCGTCACCGCCCGGGCCGAGTCCGTGAGGGTGCCGTCGAGGTCTAGCAGGACGGCGTCCCACCCCGTCTTGGCCTGGCCTTTCGGATCCATCGCGCCCTCGTCCTCTCGATCTTCTCAGCGTATCTCCGCGACGGACCGCGGTGCACCGGCCCCCGGTCCCGCCGCCCGTACGGGCCTGACGCGGCCCCGGCGGTCCGCTCCCGGTGAGCGTCCTGCCTGGGTCAGATCCCTCGGTACCCGAGCTGCCGCCAGGCCTCGTACACCGCGACCGCGGCGGAGTTCGACAGGTTGAGGGAGCGCACACCGGGCAGCATGGGGATGCGGAGGCGTGCGGTGATCCGCGGATCGGCGAGCACCTCCGGCGGCAGACCCGTCGGCTCGGGGCCGAAGAGCAGAGCGTCACCGTCGGCGTAACGGACGTCGGCGAACGACGTCGTCGCCGAGCCGGTGAAGGCGAAGACGCGACCGGGTGCGACCGCGCCGAGTGCGGCATCGAGATCCGCGTGCACGCTGACGCGCGCGAGGTCGTGGTAGTCGAGCCCCGCGCGGCGCAGTCGGGCGTCCGAGAGGTCGAAGCCGAGCGGTTCCACCAGGTGCAGCGTGGCGCCGGTCGCGGCGACGGTGCGGATCGCGTTCCCCGTGTTGGGTGGGATCCGTGGCGTGAAGAAGATCAGGTGGAAGCCCGGCGTCGCGTTCGGTGAGGGCGTGGTGGGCATCGGGCCGATGCTCTCACGACTCCCGCCGCGATCGTGGCCGCGGGTCGGGCTCGGACGCGGCGGGTCAGGTCCGGCTCAGGTGCGCCTCGAACCAGTCGCGCGCGAGGTCGGCGGCCGCGCCCAGCGTGCCCGGCTCTTCGAACAGGTGCGAGGCCCCCGGGACCACCTCGAGTCGGCTCTCGCAGGCGAGCCGGGCCTGGGCCGCCTCGTTCAGGGCGAGCACGTGGGTGTCCCGGCCGCCGACGATCAACAACGTCGGCGCCGCGACGTCGGCGAGGTACGGGCCTGCGAGATCGGGCCGGCCTCCCCTGCTGACCACGGCGTCGACGTCCTGCCCCACGGCCGCGGCGACCAGGGCCGCGGCGGCCCCGGTGCTCGCGCCGAAGTACCCGATCCGCACCGGCTCCCAGCCGTCCCGGGTCTCGGTGCGCACCCAGGCTGCTACCGCGCGCAGGCGGCCCGCCAGCAGGCTCACGTCGAAGACGAGGTTGCGGTCCGGCTCCTCGGTCCGGGTCAGCAGGTCGAAGAGGAGCGTGCCGAGGCCGGCACGGTTCAGTACGCGCGCGACGTAGCGGTTGCGAGGGCTGTGCCTGCTGCTTCCGCTGCCGTGGGCGAACACCACCAGCCCGTGACCCGGCGCCGGCGGCACGAGGGTGCCTTCGAGGGTGACGCCGTCGACCCGGATGCGGACGTCGGCTTCTGGTCGCGGCGCTTCGGGTCGCGGCGTGCCTGCGTCGTCGGGCCGGCCGACGGGTCCGGCGTCGCTGCTCACCGCTCTGCCTCCGGCCCGGGCAGGTCGGCTCGGGCCCGGCCGAGGAGGTCGAGCACCTCGGCCTCGCTGGTCTGCCCGAAGTCCTGGTACCAGACACCGACCGCGCCGAAGGAACGGGGGACCTCCAGCGCGACGACGTCGTCCGCGGCGGCCTCCAGCGCCGTCACGGCCTCGCGTGAGGCGACCGGCACGGCGACGACGACGCGTCCGGCTTGCGCCGCTCGAGCGAGGTGGCAGGCCGCGAGCGCCGTCAGCCCGGTTGCGGCGCCGTCGTCGACGATGACGACGGTCCGGCCCCGGAGCTCCAGCGGCGCCTGCCCGCGTCGTAGCGCCTTGCCGCGCGCCTCGAGCCTGGACAGCTCCTGGCTCTGGGCGTGCGCGAGGTCCTCCGGGGAGACGCCGGCCCAGCGGACCGTGCGCTCGTCGAGGACCACGTACCCGCCGTCGCCGACGGCACCCATGGCCAGCTCCGGCTGGAAGGGGACGCCGATCTTGTGGACGAGGAGGATGTCGAGCGGGGCGCGAAGCGCCTGGGCCACCTCGAAGGCCACGGGCACCCCGCCACGGGGGAGACCGACGACGACGACGTCGGAGGCTGCGCGCAACGTCGTCCGCAGCTGCTGCCCCAGCCGCCGACCGGCATCCGCGCGGTCGTTGAAGCTCATGACTCCAGTGTCGCCCCGCGCACCCCGACGCGTCGCGGGGCAACCGACCTATTCCGGTCCGCTCTCCGGGGCCTGGGCCTGGGCCGGGGCGGTCGGCCCCCCGGCTACAGGGCGCCCCCGGCGGCCGGCGGCGCGTCGGTCGAGGCGCCGCCGTCGCCGATCGCCTCACGCGCGACGAAGTTCTCGAGATCGAAGAGGTTGGAGGCGGCGCGCTGGGCGACGGTGAGCAGCGTCGTCGCGGAGGAGACCTCCTCGACCTGCTCCTTGATGAACCACAGCATGAACTGCTCGCCCAGGGCGTCGTCCTCGCGGCGTGCGGCGCGGAAGATGGCTTCGATCTGCTCGGTCACGCGCTGCTCCTGCGCGAGGGCGAGCGCGATCGGCTCGACGACGTGGTCGAAGCCGCTGCGCACCGGGGAGCCGGCGGGGATCTCGATGGCGAGGTCCCGGTCGAGCATGTACTGCACGAGCATCATCGCGTGATTGCGCTCCTCCAGCGCCTGGCGGTAGTAGTACCGCGCCAGCTGCGGGAGATCCTGTGAGTCGAACCACACGGCGATCGCGATGTACTGCTGGTGCGCGTCGAACTCGTTTCCGACCTGGGCGCGCAGGAGGCGGAGGAAGTCGGAGTCGTCGTTGGCCATGGACGCACCGTACGCCGCAGGCCGAGCCAAGGTCGATCGCTGGGGCGTCACGCGGGCGGTGGCGCGCTCCGCCGGCTGCTGAGGGTACCGATCACGGAGTCGGAGGTGCGGGCCAGCACCGGCCCTGCGATACCGAGGAGCAGCACGTACCCGGTCGCGAGGGGGCCCACGCCCGAGGCGCCCGACATGACGGCGAGGCCCGCGATGACGATGGAGAACTCGCCGCGGGGAATGAGCACGGTGCCCGCGCGGAACCGGCCGTAGCGACCGACGCCGTCGCACCGTGCGGCGTACCAGCCCGTGGCGACCTTGGTGAGGATCGTGACGCCCGCCAGTGCCGCCGCGACCGGCAGCGCGGGGAGCACCCCGGAGGTCTCCACGCTGAGTCCGAAGGAGAGGAAGAAGATCGCCGCGAACAGGTCCCGCAGAGGCTTCAGCACCTCCCTCGCGCGCATCGCGGTGCGCCCCGGGATCGCGAGACCGACCAGGAAGGCCCCGACGGCGGCAGAGGCGCCGACCGCGTAGGTGAGGCCGGCGACGACGAGCGTCGTTCCCAGGACTCGCAGGAGCACCTGCTCGGAGTCCTCGGGCCCCAGGACCTGGCCGAGGCGCGGCCCGAACCGGCCCGCGACGAAGAAGATCATCAGGACGACGGCGAGGGCGACGACGACGCCGATCGCGGCCCGCGTCATGGTGCCGCCGGCGAGCAGGACGGCGACCAGCGGCAGGAAGACCGCCATGGCGACGTCCTCGAGCACGAGCACTGACAGGACCGCGGGTGTCTCGCGGTTCGCCATCCGACCGAGCTCGCCCAGGAGCCGCGCGACGATGCCTGACGACGAGATCCAGGTGATCCCGGCGAGGGCCAGGCTCACCCGCCAGCCGTAGCCCAGCAGGAGGCCCGCGATGAAGCCTGGCGGAGCGTTGAGCGCGAGGTCGACGAGTCCGCTCGGCGCGTGGCGGCGCATGGAGGCGCTGAACTCTGCGGTCGAGAACTCCAGGCCCAGCAGCAGGAGCAGGAGAAGCACGCCGATCTCGGCGGTGGCCTGCACGAACTCAGAAGCCTGACCGTCCTGCGCCAGACCGACCTGCCCGAACGCGAGCCCGGCGAGGAGGAAGAGCGGGATCGGGGAGATGCGGAGTCGTTCGGCGATCGCGCTCAGCGCGCCGAGGATCAGCAGGAGCAGGCCGAGCTCCGCGAGGAAGATCCCGATCTCTGCCATCGACTTAGCCGCTGACGAGCGTCCGCACTCCTCGGATTCCCTCGTCCGTCCCGATGACGACCAGCGAGTCACCCCCCAGGAGGCCGTCCTTGGGCGTCGGGGAGGCGATCACGTGTTCGCCGCGAACGATCGCCACGACGGAGGCGCCCGTGCGCGTGCGTGCCTTCGTCTTGCCCAGGGTCTGGCCGTCGAACGGCGATCCGTGGGGGATCTCGATGGTCGCCGAGGCGAGTCCCGGGATCTCGCGGGTCAGGTCCGCGAAGCGTTCGCTGATCCGTGGGGCGCCGAAGATCTCGGCGACGGTGTCGGCCTCCGCCCGGGTCAGCGTGATCAGGGGGAGGGACGCGTCGGGGTCCGCCATCGAGTAGCGCACCATCTCGAAGTGGCCGTCGCGGTGGGCGATGACGCCGATGCGGGCGCCCGTGGCGGTCGTGAACTCATAGCGCAGCCCGACGCCGGGCAGGAGCACCTCGATGACGTCCATACACGGCATCTTGCCCTCCCCTGTACGCCTGCGCAGGTGGGACGGCTGCCGAGGTCACGCCGCCTCGGCCGGAGGCGTGCCGATCTCGCCCGCCCGCACGACTCGCCTGCGGTCAGGAGAGCGCCGGCACGACCAGGAGTCGTCGGTGAGGGCAGGCACAGCTGCCCGGTGGGTGCTGCAGCCCGAGCCCGGACGGAGCGTGGTGAGACCAATGCCTGGTCGCCGACCGTCTAGGCTCGGTGCCCATGGTCCGCGATGTCGGCGTGCAGGGCACCCAGGTCGGCTCGGCCTCAGGGCGTCGGTCGCGGTGGGGCGTGACTCTGGCGTCGCGGCTCGCGGGAGCGCTCTTCGGCGTCGGGTTCGTCTCGATGATCGCCGCGACGATCGTCGGGCTGAGCGCCGGTCAACAGCTGGGCGGGGTAACCATCGACAACTCCCTCACGGCGCTGCGCTCGTCCGGGTCCCTCGACGTCGCTGCTCAGGTGGGGTTCTATCGGAGTCTGGCCGCGCAGCTCGCAACGAGTCCGCAGGCCGCCACGGCGGTCAGGGAGTTCTCTTCCGCCCTGGACGAGCTGCCGTCACTCTCCGGGTCTGAGTACCGGTCCCAGCGCCTCCAGCTGCTTGATGCCTACGAAGAGCGGTACCTCGAGCCGTTGCGGGACGCCGGCAGTGCTCTGGCGGTGGGTGACGTCGTGTCCGACGACCCGGCCGCGGTGTATC
>JAHECE010000128.1 GCA_024641895.1 Actinomycetales bacterium | reverse complement strand
GCGGGGTCATCTGGTTCATCGGGATCGGGATCATCGCCGGGATCCTGTACGGCGTGATGTTCGCTGCAGCGTTCTCGGCAGGTAACTCGGATGTCTTCAGCATCGGTGCCAGCATCGGTGGCATCGTTGCCGGCGCCCTCATGGGCCTCCTGGTGGCGTTCTCCCAGGCAGCCTTCCTCAACGCTGCGCTGAAGGTGGCCGCGGGGCACGCGATCGACGTCAACGACTTCTTCAAGCTGCCGAACATGGGTGCCGCGCTCGGCACGGCGATCGTGGTCGGGATCGCCAGCGGGATCGGCTACGCCCTCTTCTGGCTCCCGGGCGTGGTTGTCGCGATCTTCTCGGCGTTCGCGATCGTCATCGCGCTCGACCGTGGGCTCGGGCCCATCGATGCGTTCAAGGCGAGCATCGACCTGGTGAAGAACAACTTCGTGCCGGTGCTGCTGCTCCTCGTCGCGGCCGCCATCATCGGCAGCATCGGGGGCGCGATCTGCGGGATCGGCATCATCGCCGCCTACCCGATCGCCAACCTCACGATCGTGTACGTCTACCGCAAGCTGCAGAACCAGAACGTCGCAGCCTGAGCCTGCACCCTGCGCGCGGCGAACGGGCCGGAACCCCTCGGGGTTCCGGCCCGTTCGCAGGTCGCACCGCCTTCGGGGCGACCACGGGGCGCGGTGCCGTCGGCGTTCCCTGGGCAGGCGGCAGGGCCTCAGGGCGCGGTGACGAAGTCGACGAGCTCCTCGACCCGGCCGAGCAGGCTCGGTTCGAGGTCTCGGTAGTCCCGCACCGTACGCAGGATGCGCTGCCATCCCGAGGCGATGTCAGCCGGGGTTGCCGCCGGCCAGCCGAGCGCGCGCAGGGTTCCCGTCTTGATGTCCTGGCCCTTGGGCACATGAGGCCATGCCGCCAGCCCGACCCGCTCGGGCCGGACCGCCTGCCACACGTCGACGTAGGGGTGGCCGAGCACCAGGACATGTGCCCCGGCGGCCCCTCGGGTCACCTCCGACGCGATGCGGGACTCCTTGCTGCCCCGCACCAGGTGGTCGAGGAGCACGCCGGCGCGCCGGCCCGGCCCGGGGGAGAAGTCGCGCAGCGCCTCGGCGAGGTTGTCCGCGCCGTCGAGCAGCTCGACGACGACGCCCTCGAGCCGCAGGTCCTCGCCCCAGACCTTCTCGACCAGCTCCGCGTCGTGGCGCCCCTCGACCCAGATCCGTGAGCCGCGGGCCACGCGCGCCCGTGCCCCCTGGACGGCGCGTGACCCGCTCGCGGTCCTCCCGGCGGCGGCCAGGCTGTCGGTGACGGGTCCTGTGGCCGGCGGCGGCGTCAACGAGACCGGCGAGCCGTCGATCCAGAATCCCGGCCCCAGCGGGAACGAACGTCGTCGCCCATGCCGGTCCTCCAGCACGACGACCCGCATGCCGCCCGACTTCTCGACCCGCACGACGGAGCCGACCCAGCCGGTCTCGACCTCTTCCACCACGAGCCCGGTCACCGCCGGCTCGGGGCGTGAGACGTTGCGCCGGGGCTGGTGCGGGTCCTGGGACAGCACGTCGGTGCCGTATCGGTCGTGGCTCACGCCAGCGAGGGTACGGATTCCACGGGCTCGAGGGCTGTCCGGCATTCCGGCGCGGCGTAGGATTGGCACTCGTCCCCTGCGAGTGCTGGCGTGGCTCGAATGCCCGACGGCGCCACCGCATCACGTTCGTGGGACAGGGAGGTCTGCTCCTGCTCGGCAACGACGGGCGGCAGGCCCAGGCGCACGGGAGGTGTCATGAGCGACGACCGCAGGCTGGACGTCCTTCGCGCCATCGTGCACGACTACGTGCGAACCCGCGAGCCGGTCGGCTCCCGGACGCTGGTGGAGCGCTACTCCCTCGGGGTGTCACCGGCCACGATCCGCAACGACATGGCGGCCCTCGAGGAGGGCGGCTTCATCGCCCAGCCGCACACCTCGGCGGGACGGATCCCGACCGACAAGGGCTACCGCATGTTCGTGGACCAGCTCGCCGCGCTGAAACCGCTCTCGCCGCCCGAGCGCCGCGCGATCCAGACGCTTCTCGACGACGCTGTGGACCTCGACGACGTCCTCGTGCGCACCGTGCGGCTGCTTGCCCAGCTCACCCACCAGGTCGCGGTCGTGCAGTACCCGTCCCTGCGTCGTTCGGCGGTCCGGCACATCGAGCTCGTGCCGATGACGTCGAACCGGCTGCTCGTGGTCATCATCACCGACAACGGGCGCGTCGAGCAGCGGGTGGTTGATGTCGATCCGGTCGACCCGGCGGTGGTCTCCGAGCTGCGCGTCCGCGTGAACGCCGCGAGCGTGGGCCAACGCATGCCGCGCCTGGGCGCTGACCTGCGAGACCTCGCCGAGCACTTCACCCCGGCGGACCGGCCACTGGTGGAGGCCGTCACCGACGCCGTGCGCGAGACGATGGTCGAGGAGGTGGAGGAGCGGGTCGTCATGGCGGGCACGGCGAACCTCGCCCGCGCGGACCTCGACTTCCCGCACACCATCGGTCCCGTCCTGGAGGCCCTCGAGGAGCAGGTCGTCATGCTTCGGCTCCTCTCCGAGATGGAGCGCGACGAGGCGGTCTCGGTCCGGATCGGTCACGAGAACTCCTACGAGGCGCTCGCGGAGGCCTCTCTCGTGACGAGCGGCTACGGTGGTTCGACCAACGACGCGGTGGCCCGCCTCGGCGTGCTGGGCCCGACGCGCATGGACTACCCGAGCACGATGGCCGCCGTCCGGGCCGTCGCCCGCTACCTCTCGCGCTTCCTTGCCAGCTGAGCGTCCCCCGAGACGTCCGACCCATCACCTTTCAGGAGACCTGTGAGCGACGACTACTACGAGATCCTCGGTGTCTCCCGCCAGGCGACTCCCGAGGAGATCAAGAAGGCGTACCGCCGGCTCGCGCGTGAGATGCATCCCGACGTCGCCGGCCCCGACGCGGACGATCGCTTCAAGGACGTGTCCCGGGCCTACGACGTGCTGTCGAATCCCGACAAGCGCCGCCAGTACGACATGGGCGGTCGTGGCAACGGCAACCCGATGGGCGGGGGGGCGGGCTTCGGGTTCTCCGACATCTTCGAGACCTTCTTCAACGCGGCCGGCGGCGCACCGCGTGGCCCGGCCCCGCGTGTCCGCCGCGGTCAGGACGCCCTCGTCCGCATCGAGATCGACCTCGCCGAGGCCACCTTCGGCACCAGCCGGGAGGTCCAGGTCGACACCGCCGTCGTCTGCGGCACGTGCCAGGGCACGTGCTGCCGGCCCGGGACGCAGCCGCGTACCTGCGAGGTCTGCGGCGGTCGCGGCTCGGTACAGCGCGTGGCCCGCTCGTTCCTCGGCCAGGTCATGACGACCTCACCGTGCACCGCCTGCCAGGGCTTCGGTACGGTGATCTCGGACCCGTGCTCGGAGTGCTCCGGCGAGGGCCGGGTTCGCACGCGCCGGTCCATCCCGGTCCAGGTGCCGGCCGGCGTCGAGTCCGGAACCCGCATCAAGCTCACCGGTCAGGGCGAGGTCGGCCCGGGTGGTGGCCCCGCCGGCGACCTCTACGTGGAGATCCGCGAGCGCGCGCATCCCTCCTTCACCCGCCGCGGCGACGACCTGCACTGCTCGGTGGAGCTGCCGATGACGGCGGCCGCGCTCGGCACCGTGATCCAGGTGCAGACCCTGGACGGCGTGCGTGACGTGGACGTGCGGCCCGGGACCCAGCCGAACGAGATCCTCACGCTGCGCGGGCTCGGGGTCGGCCACCTGCACGCCGGCGGTCGCGGCGACCTGCATGTCCACATCGACCTCGTCGTGCCCGCCCGTCTCGACGCCGAGCAGGAGCGGCTCCTGCGGGAGCTCGCCGTGCTCCGCGGCGAGGACCACCCCGAGGCGCGCCTGACCGCCGCCCCCGCCGGCGTCTTCGCCCGGCTGCGGGACAAGTTCGCAGGACGGCCCTAGTGAGTCTGCCCGTGTTCCTCGCCGAGCCCGGCTCCCTCGAGGCCGTCGGCGTCGGCACGCTCTACGTGCTCGACGGCCCCGAGGCGCGGCACGCCGCGAGCGTGCGCCGGATCCGCGTCGGGGAGTCCCTCGAGGTGGTCGACGGCGCGGGTACCGCCTTGCGCGGCGTCGTCGAGGAGGTGGAGCCGGAGTCGGTGGTCCTGCGAGTCGTCGGGCGAAGCGTGGAGGCGGTCCCGGACGTCGCGCTCGTGCTGGTCCAAGCGCTCGCGAAGGGCGACCGGGACGAGCGAGCGATCGAGGCGGCCACCGAGATCGGAGTCGACGCGGTCGTGCCGTGGCAGGCGGAGCGTTCTGTCTCTGTCTGGGCCGGCCCGCGGCAGGAGCGCGGCGAGAAGCGGTGGGCGGCCGTGGTCGCGGCGGCGGCGAAGCAGTCCCGCCGGGCACGGGTCCCCGAGGTCCGCACGCTGGTGCGGGGGACCGCGATCGTCGACATCGCCGCGGCAGCCGCCGCGGCGGGGTCCGTGATGATCGCGCTGCACGAGAGCGCGACCGTGCCACTCGCGTCCGTCGTGCTCCCGTCGCAGGGCGAGATCCTCGTGGTCGTCGGGCCCGAAGGTGGGCTCACGGAGTCCGAGGTCGGAGCCATGTCGGCAGCGGGTGCGGCGGTGGCGCGGCTCGGGCCGCACGTGCTTCGCACCTCCACGGCCGGCCCCGTCGCCCTGGCCATCCTCGCCGAGAGGCTCGGACGCTGGGCCAGGCCCGTCCCGGCTCGCTAGATTGCCCTCATGACCGACTGCGTGTTCTGCTCGATCGTGGCGGGCGAGGTGCCGGCCACCGTGGTCGTCTCGACCGATCGCGTCATCGCTTTCCGGGACATCGCGCCCCAGGCGCCGGTGCACGTCGTCGTGGTGCCACGTGAGCACCACACCGACGTCGCGGCCCTGGCCGCGACCGACCCGGCGACATTGGCCGACCTCGTGGAGGTCGCGAACGAGGTCGCCGAGCGAGAGGCCGACGGCGAGTACCGGCTCGTCTTCAACACGGGCCCCGACTCGGGGCAGTCGGTCTTCCACGCGCACGGCCACGTCCTGGCAGGCCGCCGCATGGCGTGGCCGCCCGGCTGAGACGGGTCATCCCGCGCCGATACGATGGACCGCCGGCACCGCAACGCCGGCCGAGCCGATCGAGGAGGCCAGGGCCGCCGGCCCGGACCATGTCACAGGGATCACCAGAGCCGGGCGAGGCCCGTCCCACGCGTGGGGTGCCGCCGGTCCAGCACCAGATCAGCATCCCCGACAGCGTGCCCATGGTGCTCCTGCTCGGGCAGCGTGACGAGGTGCTCCGGGCCGTCGAGCGAGGGTTCCCCACCGTGGACATCCACGTCCGCGGCAATCTCATGACGCTCGAGGGGCCTGGTGCCGACGTCGCGCTGGCCGAACGGCTCGTGGACGAGCTGGCGACGATCGCCGAGCAGGGCGAGCCCCTCTCGGCCGACGCCGTCGAACGCGCGGTCGCGATGCTGGCCGCGGTCACCCAGGAACGGCCGGCCCAGGTCCTCTCGATGAACATCCTCTCCAGCCGGGGCCGCACGATTCGACCGAAGACCGTGGGCCAGCGGGACTACGTCGAGGCCATCGACCGGCACACGGTCGTCTTCGGGATCGGTCCGGCGGGTACGGGCAAGACGTACCTGGCCATGGCCAAGGCCGTGAACGCGCTGCAGTCCAAGCAGGTCAGCCGGATCGTGCTGACGCGCCCCGCTGTGGAGGCCGGTGAGCGGCTCGGCTTCCTGCCGGGCACGCTGAGCGACAAGATCGACCCCTATCTGCGCCCGCTGTACGACGCCCTGCACGACATGCTGGACCCGGACTCGATCCCGCGACTCATGGCGGCCGGCACGATCGAGGTCGCGCCGCTGGCCTACATGCGCGGACGGACCCTGAACGACGCCTTCATCGTGCTCGACGAGGCTCAGAACACCTCCGCCGAGCAGATGAAGATGTTCCTCACCCGGCTGGGTTTCGGTTCGCGCATCGTCGTGACCGGGGACGTCACGCAGGTCGACCTCCCGACCGGCACCCGGTCCGGCCTCGCGATGGTCGAGGAGATCCTCGCCGATATCGACGACGTCGCGTTCTGCCGGCTCACGTCCGCAGACGTCGTCCGGCACCGACTGGTCGGAGAGATCATCGACGCGTACGGTCGTTGGGACGCCGACCAGCGGGGCGCCGGCGCGGTCGTCCGCCCGAGCGGCCGTCCCGAAACACGAGGGCCCGGGCCCGCGCGGGCCTCGCGGCACGAACGCTGAAGGGCGAGCCATGAGCACCGAGGTCACCAACGAGTCCGGCCATGTGGTCGACGAAGCCGAGTTCGCGGCACTGAGCCGGCACGTGCTCGACGAGCTGCACGTGCACCCGCAGGCCGAGCTGTCCCTGATCTTCGTCACGACGGACGTCATGGCGGAGCTGCACGAGCGCTGGATGGACGAGCCCGGCCCGACCGACGTGCTGTCGTTCCCGATGGACGAGCTGCGACCGGGGCGCGAGGGCGAACCGAGCGAGACGGGTGTGCTCGGCGACGTCGTCCTCTGCCCGGAGGTCGCCGTCGAGCAGGCGCGCGCAGCGGGTCATTCGACGGAAGAGGAGCTGCTGCTCCTCACGACCCACGGCATCCTCCACCTGCTCGGCTACGACCACGCCGAGCCCGAGGAGGAGAAGGAGATGTTCGCCCTGCAGCGCCATCTGCTCCTGACGTTCCTCGCGGCCAGGTGACGGGCGGCGTGAACGTCGGCCTCCTGACCGCCGCCGGGGGAAACGGCGCCGGTTCGGAGAGCCCACTGCCGATGGCACCCGACGTGCCGGTCGAAGCCCTGGTCCTCCTCGCGGTGATCGGCGTCCTGACGGCCGCGGCCTTGAGCGCGGGCGAGGCCGCCCTGAGCCGGCTCACCCGGACCGCCGCGGCCGAGCTCGTCGCCTCCGGTCGCCGCGGAGCGGGCGCCGTCCAGCGGCTCACCGAGCACCCGGACCGGGCAGCGGCGGCCGCGACCTACGTACGGCTGCTGGCGGAGATGACGGCGGCGGCGTGCGTCACGCTCGTCGTGGCGGCCCACCTGAGCGCGTGGTGGCACGTCCTCGGCGTGGCGCTCGGCGTCACCGCCGTGCTCCTGACGTTCGTCGTAGGGGTGAGCCCGAGAGGCCTCGGCCGCCGGCGGCCCGAACAGGTGCTGACGCTGCTCGCGCCACTCATGCTCGCCCTCTCCGCGCTCGCGGCCCCGATCGAGCGGTTCCGGCTGTGGAAGCGTTCCGGGCGCACGGCGCACGAGGAGGCCGAGGACGCTGCCGACGAGCTACGGGACATGGTCGACCGGGTCAGCGAGTCCGAGCAGATCGAGGAGGACGAGCGAGAGATGCTCCAGTCCGTCTTCGAGCTGGGGCGCACCCTCACCCGGGAGGTCATGGTGCCCAGGACGGCGATGGTGACGCTGACGTCGGGCGCCACGGTCGCCAAGGCGCTGCGGCTGTTCGTCAGGTCCGGCTACTCGCGGGTCCCGGTGATCGGGGAGAACGAGGACGACGTCGTCGGCGTGCTGTACCTCAAGGACGTGCTGGGCCGGATGCAGTTCCACCCGGAGACCGCGGACGAGCCCGTCACGCGGGTCGTCCGCAGTCCCGTCTATGTCCCCGAGACCAAGCCGGTGGACGACCTCCTGCGGGAGATGCAGCAGAGCTCGACCCACATGGCGCTGGTCGTCGACGAGTTCGGCGGGATCGCGGGCCTCGTGACCATCGAGGACTGCCTCGAGGA
>JAHECE010000127.1 GCA_024641895.1 Actinomycetales bacterium | reverse complement strand
CGCCGCGCTCATCGTCGCCTTCGGCGAGTTCGGTCTCCTGTTCACATTGCCGCTCCTCCTGCAGGGCGCCCTCGGGTACACGGCCCTCGGCACGGGGTGGCTGATCCTCTTCCTCGCCCTCGGCACCTTCCTGAGCTCGGGGATGACCCCGCAGCTCACGCGCCGGTTCGGGAGCCGGGCCGTCGTGCGCATCGGGCTCGGCACCGAGGCGGTCGCGGTGGCCGGGGTCGCGCTGAGCCTCGGCGCCGACGTCGCCGACGCCACGCTCGCCGCCTGGCTGTTCGGCTACGGGGTGGGGGTGGGGATGGCGACGGCCCAGCTCACGAGCGTGATCCTGCACGACGTCCCGGTGGCGCAGAGCGGACAGGCCTCCGGGGCGCAGAGCACCTTCCGCCAGCTCGGCTCCGCGCTCGGCGTCGCGGTGCTCGGGACGCTCCTCATCACGACGCTCACCTCGACCACGCGCTCGGCGCTCGAGGACGCGGGCCTGCCGCCGGCCGTCGTGGAGCAGGCAACGGCGACCGTCCGGAGTTCCGCGGGTGCGGCCATCCCCGTGCTGCGGGCCGATCCCGCGACCCGGACCGCGGGAGACGCAGCGGCCGCCGCCATGATCGACGCGTCGCGGACGGTCACGCTCACGGCGGCCGGGATCATCGCCGTCGGGCTGGCCGCCACGCTCGCGCTCCCACAGATGCCGGGCGAGCCGCCCGCCGGACCGACGCCCCCACGGCGACGCCGTTGAGCGCAGCGGTCGCGGGCCCGGGCGTCAGGCCTCCGGCGCAGTCGCGGTGGCGGTGGCGGTGGCCTCACCCAGGGCCTCGGCGGCCCGGGCGTGCAGCCGCTCCTTGATCTCCGCGGGCGAGTAGTCCTCGTGGCGACGCTCGGTCCGGGCGACCACCACCCCGGTCGCCGCGACACCCACGAACGCGGCAACTCCGAGCACCTTCCACCACTGCATCTGCCTAGGCTACCGGTGTGCCCGACGCATCGATCAGTCTCGACAAGGCCCTCTCGCAGACCCGCACCGGCGACCTCTGGCTCTTCCGGGGGCGCACGATGGCCGACCGGACGATCCAGGTCTCGACGAACAGCCCGGTGAACCACGTGGGGATGTCCGTGGTCCTCGAGGACCTCCCCCCGCTCATGTGGCACGCCTCGCTCGGCAGGTCCCTGACTGACATGTGGTCGGGGGCCCGCCACAACGGGGCTCAGCTGCACGACCTGCGCAGCGCCGTCCTGCTGTGGGGCAACAAGTACCGCCAGCGCGGCTGGTTCCGCCAGCTCGACCACCCCATCGACCGGGAGACCGAGAACGCCGTCCTGCGCATCATCGCGCGGCTCGACGGCACGCCGTTCCCCTCGACCAGGAAGCTCGCCACGGGATGGCTGCTCGGGCGGACGCCGAACATCACGGGCAAGATCGAGGAGCGGCAGCTCGAGACCGCCTACTGCGCGGAGGTCATGGCCGTCACGTACGAGGCGATGGGCCTGCTCCCCAAGGGCAAGCGGCCGAGCTGGTACGACCCCGGCAAGTTCTGGAGCGGCGACACCCTTCATCTCCTCGAGGGCGCTCAGCTGGGCCGGGAGGTCGCTCTGGAGATCCCGCCGAACCGGCACGGCGCACCCGGCACATCGGGGGCATCCGCCGCGCCGTCCCGTGACGGCATGCGCGAGGAGCAGGCTCGATGGTCGGCAGCCCTGCGCAGCGCTGGGCAACGGCTGCCGCAACTCCTGCGACGGGGCTGAGGGCGCACCGACGACGCCGCCCGTCACCCCAGCCGGTGCAGCACCACCCGCGCCGCGCTGCGCCCGCACATCCCGTGCACTCCCCCGCCGGGCAGGGTGGAAGAGGAGCAGAGGAACAGGGCCGGATCCGGCGTCGCCCACGGCGTGAGCGACAGCACCGGCCGCGCCGCGAGCTGACGCCAGTCCGAGGAACCGCCCGCGATGTCACCGCCGATCTCGTTGGCGTTGTGGGCCTCCATCGCGGCCGGCCCCATGACGTGCCGAGCGAGCACCCGGTCCCGGAAGCCCGGGGCGAACCGCTCCACCTGCGCCTCGATGGCGCCGGTCATGTCCGTCGTCGAGCCGTGCGGCACGTGGCAGTAACCCCAGAGGGCGTGCTTGCCCGCGGGGGCCCGGCTCGGGTCCGCGACGCCGGCCTGCACCACGAGCACGTAGGGCCGCGCCGCTACCCGCCCCCGCGCCACGGCGCGCTCGGCCGCCACGGCCTCGGCCGCCGTCCCCACCACGTGGACGGTCCCGGCGCGCGCGAGCGCGGGATCGACCCACGGCACGGGACCGTCGAGCGCCCAGTCCACCTTGAACACTCCCGCGCCGTAGCGCCACCGCTCGAGGCGGCGTCGGTACCTGTCCGGGAACCGCTCGCCCGCCACGGCCAGCACCTGGCGGGGCGTCAGGTCGAGCAGGACGGCCTTGGCCGAGGGGAGCCGGTCCACGGAGGTCACCCGTTCCCCGGTCCGGACCTCCCCGCCGAGCGAGCGCAGCCGCGCCACCAGGGCGTCCGCGATCGCCTGCGACCCGCCCACCGCGACGGGCCAGCCGACGCCGTGGCCGAGGGCGCCGAGCAGGAGCCCGATCCCGGTGGTCATCGGCTCCGCCAGGTCCAGCGTGGCGTCGGCGGCCAGGCCGGCGAGCAGCGCGCGCGCCGGCTCGTCCCGGAAGGCGAACCTGTTGACCGCCGTCGTCGGCCAGATGCCTGCGGCGCCGAAGGCGAGGGTCTCCAGCGGCGCCCGAGGGGGCCGCGCCAGCGGGTCGAGGACGCCGTCGGCGAGCCTCTCCCAGCGCCGACCGAGACCGCCGACGACGCGGGCCCAGGTACGGCCATCGCGCCCCAGCCCCGCCGCGGTCTCCGCGACGTCCCGGTGCAGGAGCACCGACCGCCCGGGTGCCAACGGGTGACCGAGCGGGATCGCCGGCTGCGCGAGCCGCAGCCCGTCCCGCTCGAGGCCCAGCGCGCGGAACGCCGGGGACGCGATCGCGAGGGGGTGCACGGAGGAGCAGACGTCGTGCCGGAAGCCCGGCAGGGTCAGCTCCTCGGTGCGCAGGCCCCCGCCCACCTGGTCGGCAGCCTCCAGCACCAGGACCCGCCAGCCGGCCTCGGCCAGCGTCACCGCCGCGACCAGGCCGTTCGGCCCGGAGCCCACGACGACGGCGTCCACGTCGGTCATCGCCGCACCCACAGGACCACCTTCCCGGGCGCGACGGCCCGTTGCACCACCACCACGAGGTCCGCGACAGGACGGGGGGTGGGCACTTCTTTCCCGGGAACGCTCATCTCGGCCTGCCCGGGACCCACAGACCGACCGCGCCCGGCTCGAGCGTGCGACCGACCGCAGCCAGCAGGTCGGCCGCAGCGGCGTCCGGGTCGACGTCGGAACGCAGGCGCGCACCGAAGGCGTCCACGATCCGCTCCGCGTCGTAGTGCTCCCGGTTGAAGCGCCGGTCCACCACCGTCTGCACACGCCGCAGCACGGGCCGGAACACCGCCGCCGCCGCGAGCGTCGCCACCGCGACCGCCAACGAGGACGACACCGGCAGGGCCCTGGTCACCGACGTGACCACCAGCGCGTACGTCGCCAGGACCGTGCCGGTCACCGCCGCGTACGCCAGCGTCCGGCTGATGATCCGGTCGATGGCATACAGCCGGTACCGCAGCACCGCGACCCCGATCGACGCCGGGATCAGCGCGTACGAGAGGCCCACCCACGTGTTCAGAGCGTCGTTGGAGAGGACGATGGAGACCAGGTAGAGGCCGACCGCAAACCCTGCCGCCCAGGCGAACCACCGGATCTGCGTGCGCTCGACGGCGCCCGCCCGCCGGTAGCGCACGATCACGGACACGGCGCTCCCCGCGAACGACATCAGGAGCGGAAGGCCGAGCACGGGCACCAGCCACTCCTGCTGCGCCATCCACGGGATCCCGGTCGGGTTGGCCAGCCCCGGGGCGACGTCGCCCCCGGCCGTCATGGCGAACGCGACGATGAGACCAAGGATCACCGCCGACGCCCGGGAGAACCATCGCCACCCCGGCGACGGGAGCCGTCCGTCCGGGAACCGGAGCAGGACCTGGGTGAACAGGAGCCCGACCGGCGGCAGCCAGATCCACGCCTGGTCGTCCTCCCGGCCGTACCAGAGCAGCCAGGCGGCCACACCGGGATGGGAGTCGAGGAGCGCGGTCCCGAGCGTGTACGTCGGCCACCCGAGCAGGAAGAACCCGGCGATCGTCAGGAGCAGCCACCCCATCGGGTGACGCGGCAGGCGGGAAGCCAGCACCCAGCCGACCCCGAGGGTGACGGCCAGGAAGACGGCGAAGAAGACGTCGGCCCCCGTCGGGGCACCTGCCAGGAAGCCGACCAGGCACGCCACTTCCGCCAGTCCGACCAGGTGCGCCGCGCGCCTCATGCCGCCTCCCCTCCCGTGGGTATGAACCCGCGCGACGTCTCCTCGCCCAGCACCATCGGCGTCGTCACGCCCCGGTGGCGGACTTCTGCGACCGGAACGGCGCGGTCACGATGTGCCACGCGGAGCGGATGCCCGCGTTGTGCCAGACGTTGCGCCAGTTCTTCCAGAGCCGCTGCCGGTCCAAGCACTCGCTCTCCTCCTGCACGTGGACATCGTCGACGCCGTGGCTCGCAGCGAGGTTGCGCAGCGTGCCGGACCAGAAGGTGTCCTCGGCACGCTTCATGATCGGCCAGCCCAGCTCGAACAGGGGGTCCGAGGTGCGCAGCAGGATCCTGATGCGGGCGGTGGTCGCGCCGTCCGCCTCCTCGCCGGAGAACGTGATCATCGAGGCGAACATGTGCCCCTCGGGCGTCATGAACGTGAACGACTCGTCGTCGGCGTAGAGCACGAGCACGCCCGTCGCGAGCTTGGGGCCGCGCCCCCCACCCACCTCGAGCGGGGCGACCGCACCCGGCTCGATGCCGGTGAGCGCGCCGTGGAAGACCCCGCCCTTGGGCCAGAAGTCGCCGAAGTGCGCCCGCCAGTCCGCCACCAGCTCCTGGGGGCCGACGGCGCTGCCCAGGTCCACCGAGTAGGTCCGCTGCCACAGCCGGCCGAAACCCTGGTGCGGCCCCGCCACCCGGCGACCTGCGACGTTGTACCCGAAGCCGCTCACCTCGTCGGCCACGCTGAGCCGGTCGACCTTGGCCGCCCAGTTCCCCGCGTCCCGCGGCGTGATGCTCGCCGCCGCCTCGTCCACCTGCGTGGCCGGCGCTGCCTGGCCCGCCTCCACGACCCGCTCGGCGCTCGTCTCGTCTGACATCGCTGATCTCACCTCTCGTGCTCGGGCTAGGCGGCCGTGAGGGCGCTGGCCTCGTCGGCGTGCAGCGCGATGGCCTCGTCGAGCCGCGTCAGCTCGAAGATCTGGCGGTAGTGGTCGGACAGGCCGATCGCGGCGAGCCGCTGCTGGCGGCGCTGGGCCCTGACCAGGAGGGTGACGAGCATCCCGATGCCGCCACTGTTCATGTACTCGAGCCCGCTGAAGTCGAGCACGACGAGCCTGGCGCCGGAGTCGGTCGCCTGCTCGTGCGCGCTCATCAGCGCGTTCTCGCTGGCGGCGGTGACCTCGCCGTGGATCTCGATCACCGCCGCCCCGGGGGCCGCGGTCCGGACGTTCACGGTGAGCTTCGGGACTGCCACGAGGCTCCTCCTCTTTATTGGGCCGGGCACCCTCGGACGCCCGGGTGGGTTCTCAGGGGGTGGGGACGATCTCGATGAAGTCGGAGAGCCGGGTGATCTCGAAGATGTGCCGGTAGTGCTCGCTCAGCCCGAGCGCTCGCATGCTCCGGCCCTGCGAGCGCGCCTTGCCGAGCAGCCCCACGATGAGGGCGATGCCGGTGGAGTTGATGTAGTCGACGGCCGTGAAGTCGAGGACCAGCACGCTCGGGGCACCCGCCGCGGCGGCGGCGTAGGCGGCGTCGAGCGTGCTCAGGGCCTCGCGGTCGATCCGGCCCTCGAGCCGGACTGTCGCGGTGCCGTTGTCCTGGCGCACCTCGTGGACGAGGGTCATGGCTGCGCTCCTTCGGGGGCGGGTCCGTCGGTGGACGGGTCGGCGGTGGCCTTGTCGACGTCGCGGGTGTGCATGACGAGCCGGACCACGTGCCGGTCGCCGTCGGTTCGCTCCTCCACCCGGTCCACCAGCTTCTCGATGAGGAACAGGCCCCAGCCGCGGGCCGACTGGAGGCCGGCGAGCTTGAGGTCGAGGTCCGGGGTCTCCCGGTCCACGTCGGCCCTGCCTCGCCCGAAGTCCGTCACCTCGACGGTGACCGCGTCGGGGACCCGCCGCACGACGACGTCGACCGGCAGGTCCGCCTGCTCGCGGTTGCCGTGCTCGATGGCGTTCATCGCGGTCTCCGAGACGGCCGTGCTCAGGGCGTCGAGACGCTCCGGCGGGAGCTCATGCCCGACGGCAGCCGCCACGCGGTCCATCACGAGCCGTTCGTTGCCGGCGACGCTCGGCACCGAGAACGAGGCGAGCTCCCGGTAGCCGTCGCTGCGCCCGCGCTGGAGGGCGACGAGAGTGACGTCGTCCTCCTGCTCGACCGACCCGGCGAAGGCGGCGAGGCCGGTGACGCAGCGGTCGACGAGGTCGTCGCCCGACGTCGCCGCGGCGACGAGCGCCTGCGTGCGCTCAAACCCGAACATCTGGCCCGCGGCGTCGTGCTGCTCCGTGATCCCGTCGCTGTACAGGAGCAGCACGTCGCCGGCCTCGATGACCGTCTCGTGCTCCTCGTACCTGCTGCCGGGCATGAGCCCGAGCGGCATCCCGCGCGCCTTCAGCTCGAGCACGACGTCACCGCGCCGCAGGTAGGGGAGGTTGTGGCCGGCGTTGGCGAACTCGACCCGTCCGGTCACCGGGTCCACGACGAGCACGAGGCACGTGACGAACATGTTCATCGGTATCTGCGGGTACAGCAGGTCGTTCACCCGGGAGAGGACCTCGCCCGGCGAACCGCCCGTGGCGGCCGTGGACCTCAGGAGCGCGTGGGTGCTGGCCATCACCAGCGCCGCCGGGACGCCCTTGTCGGTGACGTCGCCGGCCACGACCATGAAGCGACCGTCGTCAAGCTCGATGAGGTCGTAGAAGTCGCCGCCGACCGTCCGGGCCGGGCGGTAGAACGCGGCGACGTGCCAGCCGCGCAGCTCCGGCAGCTCGTTCGGCAGGAACTGCTGCTGGATGAGCTGGGCGACCTGCAGCTCCTGCTCGATGCGCTGAAGGTTTCGGGCCTCGACCTCTTGCTGCCGCACCAGCTGTCCCAGGCGCAGGGCGGGTGCCGCGTACCTGGCGAGGTTGTCCAGCAGGCGACGGTCGTCCCGGGAGTACCCACGCTCCGAGAGCCGGGCGCCGAGAGCGAGCAGGCCGACGAGCTCGCCGGAGGTGACCAGGGGCACGACGACGGCGACGCCCTGCTCCTTCATGCGGCGCACCGCCGGGGAGTAGGCGGGCAGAGCGTGGACGTCGAGAGCACCGGGTGCGGTCTTCAGGAAGCTGAGGACCGGGTCGGCGGGGTCGATGTCGATCTCGATCGCGGCCGCCGACGACGCGGGCTGCCGCTCCGGCTGAGCGGTGCGACCGCGACGCCACCGCCGCCGGCCTGCAGGCGGGGCCTGCGTGCCGCGACCCTCGGGTGACGAGCTGGCCGCCCGGGCGCGAGGCGGCGCGTCGACGTCGGCCGTCGCCGCGCCGGGCGCGTTCTCCAGGTCGGTCAGGCCGGCCATGTCGCCTCCAGGTGTGCCGCGGGTGGGGAGGTT
>JAHECE010000003.1 GCA_024641895.1 Actinomycetales bacterium | reverse complement strand
CCCGCTGGCGGGACCTCGCCGCGAACGGAGCACGGCCGCAGCGTCCGATCTGGGCATGGACCCAGGTGGAAGACCCCGCCTACCGTCGCACCCGGTACGTCGACGAGCTGGTCGCCCCCGGCGTCGTCGCCGCGGTCAACGAGGCGACCCTCGCCAGCGTCGAACAGGACGCCGAGATCCACGGGGACACGATCCACACCGTCTACGCGGCCGCTCAGAGCGTGATCGACGACGCGGAAAGGCTCGGGCTCGTCTATCTCAAGGTGACCGCGGAGCTCGAGGACGAGGCGCTCGACGCGTCCCGCCAGGCGTGGCAGGAGGTCCTGGCGCACGTGTCCCGGGACGGGACGTGAGGCCGGCCCGCGCGGCGGGCCGCTCCTCCCGGCCCGCGGGCGCCTACCCCTCCACGCAGCCACCGGAGCCGCCGCAGCGGGCGGTGCTGCGCCCTCGCGCGTTGTCCGACGCGACCGCCGAGGCGCTTCGCCGGATCAGCCCGGACGGGATCGACGGCCGCTCGCCCACCGACGGCCTCAGCTACGTGGAGATGGCATGACACCTGAATCGCCCTCGCCGACATCCCCGAGCGCCTCCTCGCTCGCCGTGGTCGTCTTGCCCGACCCGAGCCTGCTCGCCGAGAGCACCGCATCCCGGCTCTTGCTCACCATCGTGGACGCGCAGTCCGTGAACCGGCCCGTCCACGTCGTCCTCACCGGCGGGACCGGCGGCAACGCGACGCTCGCCGCCGCTGCGCGGAGCCCGCTGATCGGCGCCGTCGACTGGTCGGGCGTCCATCTCTGGTGGGGCGACGAACGCTTCCTGCCGGAGGGAGACCCCGACCGGAACGAGACCCAGGCCCGCGAAGCCCTTCTGGACCACCTGCCGTTGCCGACGGATCACGTGCATGCGATTCCCGGGCCGGATCTGGTCGGCAGCCCGGAGGAGGCCGCCGAGGCGTACGCCGCCGAGCTCGCCCGATTCTCGGCAGACGGCCGGCGCGAGATGGCGTCGACCGCGGGGTCGCCGTCGGACGCGTCCTCGCCTGCGTCAGAGCTCGCCGTTCCGGCCTTCGACCTGGTGATGCTCGGCGTGGGCCCGGACGGCCACGTCGCCTCCCTGTTCCCCGGGTTGCCCGGGGCGCGCGAGCGCGACCGCCCGGTCGTGGGGGTGCGCCGCTCCCCCAAGCCGCCTGCGGAACGGGTCTCGCTCACGTTGCCTGCGATCGGACAGGCACGGCAGGTCTGGCTGATCGCGTCGGGCCCCGAGAAGGCGGAGCGCATCGGGCGGGTGCTCTCGGGACGCGCCGGCCTCGACGACGTCCCCGCGTCGGCAGCAAGAGGCAAGCAACGGACTCTCTGGCTCCTCGACGCAGCGGCGGCAGACGCCGCGCCTGCCGCCGGCCGGGCGTTCGAGAGCGGGCGGGACGAGTGAGCGCGCCGCACCAGGGAGCCCCCGGCGCCGCAGACGACGTGACCCCGACACCGAGCGGGACCTGGACGGGCTCCGGCGGCTACGCCGACCCGATCTGGGAGACGGTCGACGACTACCTGGCTATCCGGCTGCTGAACGGCGACGACGTGCTCGACGACGCGGTCGCCGACAGTGCCGCCGCCGGGCTTCCCCCGATCCAGGTGTCACCGCTGCAGGGCAAGTTCCTGCACCTGCTCGCACAGCTCTCGGGGGCCCGCGAGATCCTCGAGATCGGCACGTTGGGCGGGTACTCGACGATCTGGCTGGCACGAGCGGTCCCGGCCGGGGGGCGGGTCGTATCGCTCGAGCTCCTGCCGGAGCACGCGGAGGTCGCTCGCGCGAACATCGCCCGGGCAGGCCTTTCGGAGCGGGTCCGTGTACTCGTGGGGCCGGCCCTCGGGACGCTACCGACCTTGCGCGATCTCGGCTACGGACCGTTCGACCTGGTCTTCATCGACGCGGACAAGGGGAACAACCCCTACTACCTGCGATGGGCGATCGACCTAGCCCGATCCGGGACGGTCGTCGTGGTCGACAACGTGGTGCGCCACGGCTCGATCGCTGATCCGGACAACGGCGCCGACGACGTGCGCGGAACCCAGGAGATGTTCAACCTGGCAGCCCAGATCGACGGCTTCGACGCCACCGTGCTGCAGACGGTCGGGGTCAAGGGTTACGACGGCTTCCTGATCGGCCGGGTGCGCTAGGCCTGCCCCGCACTCTGGCCGGGGGACTCCCCCGCGCCTACCTCGCCCACCGAACGACACCGTCGCGCCAACCCGCCAGCTGAGTGACGGTCAGCCGCCTCGACGGGCTCGCAGCGAAGCGAGCGCCTCTTCGAGCAGGGCCGCGCCGTCGGCGTCGGAGCGGCGCTCCTTCACGTACGCGAGGTGCGTCTTGTAGGGCTCGTTGCGCGGCGCGTTGGGCGGGTTGTCCTTCTCCCGACCGGCCGGGAGGCCGCAGCGCGGGCAGTCCCAGATCTCTGGGGTGACCATGCCGGCCTCCTGAGCGAAGCTCGGCCGCGTCTCGTGCTGGTTCGCGCACCAGTAAGAAACCCAGAACCTCGGAGCCTGCTCGCCCCGCTCCGCCTCACCCATCGGGCCGGCGCCGACGCGCGAGCCCCTGATTGCACTTCCGCCTGCCACGATCCGCCCTTCAGACTGCGAACTTCTGGAGCAGCCCGAGCAGGACGATGACGACGCCCCACAGGACCGCTGACACGATGGTGATCCGGTCCAGGTTGCGTTCAGCAACCCCTGAGCTGCCGATGCTGCTGGTGATGCCGCCCCCGAACATGTCCGACAGACCGCCGCCCTTCCCCTTGTGCAGAAGGATCGACAAGATCAGTACAGCGCTGGTCATGACGAGCAGCACCTGCAAGATGATGCGCAGGGCGTCCACGGACTTCCTTACGTTCGGTACCGGACAGGCGCCCACACGCGCCTCGGCGGGCGGACCTCGTCAAGGATAAGCGATCAGGGCCGGGCGGCGGCCCACCGCCGCCCGGCCCTGATCACCGCGTGCCTTCGGTCCTCAGCCGGCCGCGTTGCGGACGATCGAGGCGAACTCCTCGGCCATCAGGCTCGCGCCACCGACGAGACCGCCGTCGACGTCCGGCTTGGCCATGATCTCGGCACTGTTCGAGCCCTTGACCGAGCCGCCGTAGAGGATGCGGATCGTGTCGGCCACGGTCTGGTCGTACAGCTCGGCGAGCCGTACCCGAATCGCCGCGCAGACCTCCTGAGCGTCGTCCGGGGTCGCGACCTCACCGGTTCCGATTGCCCACACAGGTTCGTAGGCGATGACGGTCTTCACGGCGTCCTCGGCAGACATGCCCGCGTACGCACCGTCGATCTGGGCCAGCGTGTACGGCACCTGCTCACCGGCCTTGCGGATGTCGAGGCCCTCGCCACAGCAGATGATCGGCGTCATCGCGTGGCTGAGCGCGACCTTCGCCTTGGCGCCGACCAGCGCGTCCGACTCGTTGTGGTACTCGCGGCGCTCGGAGTGGCCGACGATCACGTAGCTGACGCCGAGGCGCGCGAGCTGCGCCCCGGAGACCTCGCCGGTGTAGGCGCCCTTCTCCTGGGTCGAGATGTCCTGGGCGCCGTACTTGATCGACAACTTGTCGGCGTCGATCAGCGACTGCACGGAACGCAGGTTCGTGAACGACGGGCAGACGACGACCTCGACGCTCTCGTAGTCATGCTTCGCGTCGTCCAGGGACCAGGCGAGCTTCTGGAGCAGCTGGATCGCCTCGAGGTGGTCGAGGTTCATCTTCCAGTTGCCCGCCATCAGGGGGGTACGTGCCATGGTTCAGCCCTCCAGGACCGCGATGCCGGGGAGAGTCTTGCCCTCCAAGAACTCGAGGCTGGCACCGCCACCGGTGGAGATGTGGCTGAAGCCGGCCTCGTCAAGGCCGAGCCGCCTCACGGCCGCGGCAGAGTCGCCTCCACCGACCACCGAGAAGGCGTCGGAGTCGATCATGGCCTGGGCCACGACCTTCGTACCGTTCGCGAACGCCTCGAACTCGAAGACGCCCATGGGACCGTTCCAGACCACAGTCTTGGCATCCGCGATCTTGCTCGCGAAGAGCACCGCGGAGTCAGGGCCGATGTCGAGGCCCATCTTTCCGTCGGGGATGGCGTCCGCTGCCACGACCTCGTACGGGGAGTCGGCGGCGAAGGTGTCCGCCGCAACGATGTCGGTGGGCAGGACGATCTCGACGCCGTTCTTCTCGGCCGTCTCCAGGTAGCCCTTGACCGTGTCGATCTGGTCAGCCTCGAGGAGCGAGTTGCCGGTCCCGTAGCCCTTGGCAGCGAGGAAGGTGTAGACCATGCCACCGCCGATGAGCAGGCGGTCGGCCACGTTGAGCAGGTTCGCGATGACGCCGAGCTTGTCCGACACCTTCGAGCCGCCGAGGACGACGGCATAGGGCCGGCCGGGGTTGTCGGTCGCCTTGCGCAGCGACTCGACCTCCTTGAGCACGAGCGAGCCGACGGCGGCCGGCAGCAGCTTCGCGATGTCGTAGACGCTGGCCTGCTTGCGGTGGACGACTCCGAAGCCGTCGGAGACGTACGCGTCGGCGAGTGCCGCGAGCTCGGCCGCGAAGGCCTCGCGCTCGGCGTCGACCTTCGAGGTCTCGGCCTTGGAGAACCGGACGTTCTCCAGCACGGCGACGTCGCCGTCGGACAGGCCGGCGACGACCGCCTTGGCGGACTCCCCGACGGTGTCGGTCGCGAACTTCACGTCCACGCCGAGGAGCTCACCGAGGCGCGCGGCCACCGGCGCGAGGGAGTACTTGTCCTCCGGCGCACCCTTGGGCCGGCCGAGGTGAGCCACGACGACGACGGCCGCACCGGCGTCGCGCAGCTGCTGGATCGTGGGCACCGACGCGCGAACGCGTCCGTCGTCCGTGATCGTCTTCCCGTCGAGCGGGACGTTGAGGTCGGAGCGGACGAGGACCCGCTTCCCGTGCAGGTCGCCGAGATCGGCAACGGTCTTCATCGCAGAGCTTCCCATTCTGTGGTCCGGACAAGACGAACGTCCGCGGGCGCGGACTCATCGCCTGCGCCCGCGGACGTCTTCACACTGGTGCTCGGTCACCTGTCACGGTGACCCGAGGTGTTGGTCAGAGCCGCTCGCCCACGTAGACCGTGAGGTCGACGAGACGGTTCGAGTAGCCCCACTCGTTGTCGTACCAGGACACGACCTTGACAAGGTCACCGGAGACCTTGGTGAGGCCGGCGTCGAAGATGCTCGAGGCCGGGTCGGTCTCGATGTCCTTGGACACGATCGGGTCCTCGGTGTAGACGAGGATGCCCTTGAGCTCGTCGGTCTCGGCCGCAGCCTTGATGGCGGCGTTGACCTCGGCGGCCGTGACCTCCCGGCTCGCGACGAACGTGAGGTCCGTGGCCGAGCCGGTCGGCGTCGGCACGCGCAGCGCGTAGCCGTCGAGCTTGCCCTTGAGCTGCGGGAGCACGAGCGAGACTGCCTTGGCGGCACCCGTCGACGTGGGGACGATGTTCAGGGCTGCGGCGCGGGCGCGACGCAGGTCCTTGTGCGGGGCGTCCTGCAGGTTCTGGTCCTGCGTGTACGCGTGGATCGTCGTCATCAGGCCACGCTCGATGCCGAAGGCCTCGTCGAGAACCTTCGCCATGGGGGCAAGGCAGTTGGTGGTGCAGGACGCGTTCGAGATGATGTGGTGGATCGCGGGGTCGTAGTCCGTGTGGTTCACACCGACGACGAACGTCGCGTCCTCGTTCGAGGCGGGCGCCGAGATGATGACCTTCTTGGCACCGGCGTCGATGTGCGCCTTCGCCTTCACGGCGTCCGTGAAGATGCCCGTCGACTCGATGACGATGTCCGCGCCGAGCGCGCCCCACGGAAGCTCGGCCGGGTTGCGCACGGCGAGCGCCTTGAAGGTGCTGGTCCCGACCGTGATCGAGTCCTCGGTGTACGAGACGTCACCCGAGATGCGTCCCAGGATCGAGTCGTACTTGAGCAGGTGCGCAAGGGTCTTGTTGTCCGTCAGGTCGTTGACACCGACGATCTCGATGTCCGCGCCCGACTCCAGGATCGCGCGGAAGAAGTTACGGCCGATTCGACCGAAGCCGTTGATGCCGACGCGGGTGGTCACTATGTCCTCCTGAGCGCTGGGGATCGCGCTGTCGTCCGATTGGGTCTTCCCGCTCCGGCGCGGGCCTGGCACGTCATGGCCAGTTGTTCGCGAGGCTACACCGCACTTCGCGGGCCATGTGGGCCAAACGTCGCGCTTAGGGGAGCGCTCAGACGTCCAGCATGTCGGGCGTGAGAGAGGTCTCAGTATCTGGGATCCCGAGCTCATTCGCCTTCTTGTCCGCCATCGCCAGGAGCCGCCGGATCCGGCCCGCCACGGCGTCCTTGGTGAGCGGCGGGTCCGAGAGCTGCCCCAGCTCCTCGAGGCTCGCCTGCTTGTGCTCGAGGCGCAGCCGCCCCGCCTGGATGAGGTGCTCGGGCACCTCGTCACCGAGGATCTCGAAGGCACGCTCGACACGTGCGCCGGCCGCGACAGCGGCGCGCGCCGAGCGGCGCAGGTTCGCGTCGTCGAAGTTGGCGAGACGGTTCGCCGTCCCACGGACCTCTCGGCGCGTACGCCGCTCCTCCCAGACCAGAACCGTGTCGTGCGCACCCATCCGCGTGAGCATCGCACCGATGGCGTCACCGTCCCGGATCACGACCCGGTCGATGCCGCGGACCTCGCGCGCCTTCGCCTGGATCCCGATCCGTCGGGCGGCGCCCACGAGGGCCAAGGCTGCCTCGGGCCCGGGGCACGTCACCTCGAGGGCCGACGAGCGGCCGGGCTCGGTCAGCGAGCCGTGAGCGATGAACGCTCCGCGCCAGGCGGCCACGGCGTCGCACGCCCCGGCGGAGACCACATGGGAGGGCAGCCCGCGCACCGGACGGCCGCGGCCGTCCAGGAGCCCCGTCTGCCGGGCAAGGGACTCCCCGTCACGAACCACGCGGACGACGTAGCGGTTGCCCTTGCGCAGCGCTCCGCCGGAGACCACGACCAGGTCGCTCGTGTGTCCGTACACCTCGCCGATCGTCTGGCGGATGCGGCGAGCCGCGATTCCGGTGTCGACCTCGGCCTCGACGACGATCCGGCCGGAGATGATGTGGAGGCCGCCGGCGAAGCGCAGCGTGGACGACAGCTCGGCCTTTCGGCAGCAGGTCTTGTCCACCCGGAGCCGGGCCAGCTCGTCCTTGACGGAACGGGTGAGCGACATGCCGGTCATCCTGCCACTGTCCCTACGTCGCCGAGAAAGCTGTCAAAGGCGTCGCGGTACGCCGCGGCCAGCCTAAGCGGATCGTGCTTGGCCGGCGACCCGGCGACACGGACCTGCCGCAGGAGCACCCGGGCCCCCAGCCGATCCGCGGCCGACGCGAGCAGATCGAGGTCCTCCACGGCCAACGGGTCCGCGATCACGACGTCGATGCGCAGCTCGGGCGCGTGGTCGGCCAGCGCCGTCACGTGGTCGTGCGCTCCGTAGCCGGCCGTCTCCCCTGCCTGGGCAGAGAGGTTGAGCGTCAGCGCGCGACGCGCCGGAGTCGTGTGGAGTGCGTGGGCGAGGTCCGGGACCAGGAGGTGCGGCAGCACCGAGGTGAACCACGAGCCGGGACCGAGCACGATCCAGTCCGCGTCCATCACCGCCGCGATGGCCTCCGGGCGCGCCGGCGGGTCGGCCGGGAGGATCCGGACCTGCTCCACCCGCCCCGCAGTCACGGCGACGGTGCTCTGACCCCTGACGACCGACACGACGCCGTCCGCGCCGCGGACGGCCGCCTCGATGTCCAGCGGCACGGCCGCCATCGGGAGCACGCGCCCGCGGGCCCCGAGCAGCTGCCCGACGACGTCGAGGCCTTCGACGGGGTCGCCCAGCAGCTCCCACAGCGCCACGATGAGCAGGTTGCCCATCGAGTGCCGGTCGAGCGGGCCCTCGGTCTTGAACCGGTGCTGCAGCACGTCACGCCACAGGTGGCCCCACTCGCTGTCGTCGCAGAGCGCCGAGAGGGCCATCCGCAGGTCACCCGGGGGCAGCACCCCGAACTCCTCGCGCAACCGCCCCGACGAACCGCCGTCGTCAGCGACGGTGACGATGCCGGTCAACTGGTCGGAGAGGTGCCGAAGGGCGGACAGCGCGGCGGCGAGGCCGTGCCCTCCACCCAACGCGACGATGCGCTGGCTGATGCGGCTCCTGCCGCGGCTTCCGATCGGCGCCACCGGTGGCCTCATTCGCGGCCCAGGTCCCGGTGGATGACGCGGACCCGCTGACCGTGGGCACGCAGGCGAGTCGCCATCGCCTCGGAGATCGCGACCGACCGGTGCTTCCCCCCGGTGCAGCCCACGGCGAGCGTCACATAGGGCTTCTGCTCCTTGATATAGCCGTCGAGGATCGGCTCGATGGCGCTCAGGTAGCGGTCCACGAAGGGTCGGGCACCGTCCAGGCTCAGGACGTAGTCGCTCACGGCCTTGTCCTTGCCGTTCAGCGGGCGCAACGACTCGACCCAGTACGGGTTGGCGAGGAAGCGGACGTCGACGACCTGGTCCGCATCCAGCGGGAGCCCGTACTTGAAGCCGAACGAGACGATCGTGACGCGCATGGCGCGCTCGACCGGGCCGCTGACGATGTCGCTGATCGCCCGCGCCAGCTCGTGCACGGTGAGCTCGGAGGTGTCGACGACGACGTCCGCCCGCTCCCGGACGTGTTCGAGCAGGCGGCGCTCCTCGGCGATCCCGTCGAGGATCCGACCGTCACCCTGCAGGGGATGCGGACGCCGGACCTGTTCGAACCGTCTCACCAGCACGGCGTCGGAGGCGTCGAGGAAGACGATCCGTAGGTCGACGCCGGTGTCCCGCAGGTCGTTGATCACTGAGACGAGGTCCTGGAAGAACTCGCGCCCGCGCACGTCGACGACGACGGCGAGGCGGCGCACTCCCCCGCCGGATCCTGCGACCATCATGCCCGCGAGCGGCGGCAGCATGGTCGGTGGGAGGTTGTCCACGACGTACCAGTCGAGGTCCTCCAGAGCCGCTGCGGCACGGGTGCGACCGGCACCGGACATCCCGGTGATCACGATGAGCTCGGGGCGCCCGCCCGAGATCCGGTCCTCGAGCGCGGCCACGCCACCGGGCGCCCCACCCTCGGAGTTCTCCCCACTGCTGCCAGTCATGGGTCCCAGGATGCCAGTTACGTCGTCGTCCCGCTGTTCCCGTCGGGGGACGGCGCGGCACGGGTCTCTCCGGAGAGCGCGTCGACGACGGCCCGGACCGTCCGCGGGCCGAAACCCGGAACCTCGGCGATCTCCTCCGCAGATGCCCTCCGGATCCCGCGCACCGAGCCGAAGCGTTCGAGCAGCGCCGCGCGCTTGGCGGGGCCGAGGCCGGGAACCTCGTCCAGCGCGGACGCCGTCATCGACTTCGTTCGACGCTTGCGGTGGTGTGTGATCGCCACGCGATGTGCCTCGTCGCGCACCCGTTGGAGGAGGTAGAGGCCCTCGCTCGCGCGCGGCAGCACCAGCGGGAACTCCTCCCCCGGCAGCCAGACCTCCTCGAGCCGTTTCGCGAGGCCGACAAGGGCGACGTCGGTGATGCCGACCTCGTCGAGCGCGCGCTGGGCGGCCGCCACCTGGGGTGGTCCGCCGTCGACGACGACGAGGTTCGGCGGGTAGGCGAAACGCGCCCGGGTCGGGGTCGCGGTGTCGGCGGAAGCCGTGTCTGCGATCGTCGAGCCGCCGTCGTCCGCGTCCTCTCCCGGCCCCGGGGCCCCGCGACCGTCGGTGGCGGCGCTGTCGAGGGTGGCGGCGCTGTCGAGGGTGGCGGCGTCGTCAGGTGGGGCCGGGGAGCGCACGAGGCGATCTGCCTCGGCACGCTGCCGACGGAATCGCCGGGTGAGCACCTCGGCGATCGCCTCGGTGTCGTCGCGGGCGCCCTCACCGTCGGCACCTCGGATGACGAACTGGCGGTACTCGCTCTTGCGGGCCAGGCCGTCCTCGAAGACGACCATCGAGGCGACCTGGTGGGTGCCCTGCAGGGTCGAGACGTCGTAGCACTCGATCCGCAGCGGAGCCTCGGTGAGCTCGAGCGCGTCCTGCAGCTCCCGCAGTGCCTGGGACCGGGTGGTCAGGTCACCGGACCGGCGGCTCTTGTGCAGGGCCAGGGCCTGCTCGGCGTTGCGTTCCACGGTCTCGGCCAGCGCCTTCTTGTCGCCGCGCCGGGGCACCCTGACGTCGACCCTCGAACCGCGCATGCCGGTCAACCACGTCACCACCTCGTCGAGGTCGGCCGGAAGAACCGGCACGAGGACCTCGCGCGGGATCCGAGACGCCGCATCGGCCCGCTCGGCTTGCTGGGCTGCTGCCTGCTCCGGCCGGCGGGCCCCACTGCCCTCCGGGCTGACACCGTCGTCTCGGCCGGGCGCGATGGGGGCGCCGTCGTCGGCGGTGTCGCCGTACACCTGCTGGAGCAGGCGCTCGACGAGCTCGGCGTCGCTGAGGTCCTCGACCTTCTCCACGATCCAGCCGCGCTGACCCCGGATCCTGCCGCCGCGGACGTGGAAGACCTGGACAGACGCCTCGAGCTCGTCGTTGACCATCGCGAAGATGTCGGCGTCGGTGCCGTCGGTCAGCACGACGGCGTTCTTCTCGACCACGCGCTGCAGCGCCCCGAGGTCATCACGTAGCCGGGCTGCGCGCTCGTAGTCGAGGGCGGCGGCGGCCTCCCGCATCTCGCGCTCGACGCGGCGGACGAAGGGCCCGGTGTCACCGGCGACGAACCGGCAGAAGTCCTCCGCCAGCGCCCGGTGGCCCTCGTAGCTGATCCGGCCGACGCACGGCGCGGCGCACTTGTCGATGTAGCCGAGCAGGCACGGGCGGCCGCTGGACTGGGCGCGCTTGAAGACTCCGGCCGAGCAGGTGCGCACGGGAAAGACACGCAGGAGGAGGTCGACGGTCTCCCGGATCGCCCACGCGTGCGAGTACGGGCCGAAGTAGCGGGTGCCCGGGCGCTTGGCGCCGCGCATCACCTGGACGCGAGGCACGGCTTCGCCGAGGGTGACGGCGAGGTAGGGATAGGACTTGTCGTCGCGGTACTTGACGTTGAAGCGCGGGTCGAACTCCTTGATCCAGGAGTACTCGAGCGCGAGGGACTCGACCTCGGTGCTGACGGACGTCCACTCCACCGAGGCCGCCGTCTGGACCATCTGCTGGGTCCGCGGGTGCAGCGCGGCGGGGTCCTGGAAGTAGCTCGACAGGCGGGAGCGGAGGTTCTTCGCCTTGCCGACGTAGATGACTCGGCCGTAGGCGTCGATGAACCGGTAGACGCCGGGTCCGGTCGGGATCTCCCCCGCCCTCGGGCGGTAGGTGGAGGGGTCGGCCATGGTCCGTCGATCGTACTTACCGGGGCGAGGTGGTCCAGGCCGCTGGCCGTGTCCGCGCGGGCGGTCGGGGCATCGCCGCGGCGCCGGTTCTTCCCCAGGCATGGGCGCCCGCGTCGATCCCCCGCCGCCCGCCCTGCGGCAGCGTCCTTCGACATCGCGGGCCGAAAGAGCGCCACGGCAGCGCCCAACCCGCGCCGGAGACATGGTGATCGGTCGGCGACAGCGTCACGGCCGTTCCTACCGACGCCTGAGGCGCGGGGCGCACTGGGTCTCGGACTGGATCAGTGCACGTCGGGTCGGAAGGCGCACCCGGTCAGACTCCCGCCGGGACCTGCGCCTCAGCGAGGGCCTCCGCGAGGAAGCGTCCCGTGTGGCTCGCCTTGACACGCACGATGTGCTCCGGCGTTCCCTCGGCGACCACCTTGCCGCCCCCGGAGCCGCCCTCGGGACCCATGTCGACGACCCAGTCGGCGTTCTTGATGACGTCCAGGTTGTGCTCGATCACGATGACCGTGTTGCCCTTGTCGACGAGGGACTGCAGCACGCCGAGCAGCTTGCGAATGTCTTCGAAGTGCAGGCCGGTGGTCGGTTCGTCGAGGACGTACACCGTGCGTCCGGTCGAGCGCTTCTGCAGCTCGGCGGCCAGCTTCACGCGCTGGGCCTCGCCGCCGGAGAGCGTCGGCGCCGGCTGGCCGAGACGCACGTACCCGAGGCCCACGTCCACCAGCGTGCGCAGGTGCCGGGAGATCGCGGGCACCGCCGCGAAGAACTCCGCGGCCTCCTCGATCGGCATCGCCAGGACGTCCGCCACCGTCTTGCCCTTGAAGTGCACCTCGAGCGTCTCGCGGTTGTACCGGGCGCCATGGCACACCTCGCACGGGACGTAGACGTCGGGCAGGAAGTTCATCTCGATCTTCAGCGTGCCGTCACCGGTGCACGCCTCGCAGCGGCCGCCCTTGACGTTGAACGAGAACCGGCCCGGCGCGTACCCGCGCACCTTCGCCTCGGTGGTCTCGGCGAAGAGCTTCCGCACGTGGTCCCAGACGCCGGTGTACGTCGCCGGGTTGGAGCGGGGCGTCCGTCCGATCGGCCCCTGATCCACATGCACGACCTTGTCGAGGAGCTCGACGCCGTCGACCCTCGTGTGGCGGCCGGCCACGAGCCTGGCGCCGTTGAGCCGGTTCGCGAGCACCTGGTAGAGGATCGCGTTCACGAGAGTCGACTTGCCGGAGCCGGACACGCCGGTGACGGCGGTGAAGAGCCCGAGCGGGAACGAGACGTCGATCTTTCGAAGGTTGTGCTCCCGGGCACCCACGACGGTCAGCCTGCGGGCCGGGTCCGGCCGCCGGCGCGCGAGCGGCGCCGGGATGGAGCGACGCCCGGACAGGTAAGCGCCCGTCACGGAGTCCTGGGTGGCCAGCAGCCCCTCGAAGTCACCGGAGTGGACCACTCGACCGCCGTGCTCACCCGCGCCCGGGCCGATGTCGACGATCCAGTCCGCCGTGCGGATGGTGTCCTCGTCGTGCTCGACCACGATGAGCGTGTTGCCGAGGTCGCGCAGGCGCGTCAGCGTCTCGATCAGCCGCCGGTTGTCACGCTGGTGCAGGCCGATGCTCGGCTCGTCCAGGACGTACAGCACACCCACCAGCCCGGAGCCGATCTGGCTCGCGAGCCGGATCCGCTGCGCCTCACCGCCGGAGAGCGTCCCCGCGGGACGCTGCAGCGAGAGGTAGTCCAGGCCGACGTCGAGCAGGAACCCCACCCGCGCCTGGATCTCCTTGAGGACCTGGGCGGCGATCGCCCGCTCGCGCTCCCCCAGCTCGAGGCCTTCGAGGAAGAGGTTCACATCGGCGATCGCCAGGTCGCACACTTCGGCGATCGACTTGCCGCCGACCTTCACCGCCAGCACCTCGGGCTTCAGACGCGCCCCCTGGCAGGTCGGGCACGGGACCTCCCGCATGTAGGCCTCGTACTTCTCCTTCGACCAGTCGGAGTCGGTCTCGGCGTGCCGGCGTTCGAGGAAGGAGATGACGCCCTCGAAGCCGGTGGAGTACTGCCGTTCGCGACCCCACCGGTTCTTGTACCGCAGGTGGACCTCGTGATCGCGGCCGTACAGGACGGCGTCGCGGGCGCGTTCCGGCAACGCCCGCCAGGGGACGTCGGTCGAGAAGCCGAGGTCGGCCGCGAGCGCGGTCAGGACCCGGGCGTAGTACTCGCTCGAGGTCTGGGCCCAGGGGGCGATCGCGCCCTCGGCGAGGGTCCTGTCCTCATCCGGCACCACGAGCTCGGGGTCGACCTCGAGCCTGCTGCCGAGCCCGGCGCACTCCGGGCACGCGCCGTACGGCGCATTGAAGGAGAAGGTCCGGGGCTCGATCTCGTCCAGCGCCAGCTGGTGGTCGTTCGGGCACGCACGGTGCTCGGAGAACCGACGCTCACGGTTCGGGTCGTCCGCCTCCGCGTCGACGAGCTCGACGACGAGCAGCCCGCCGGCGAGACCCAGAGCCGTCTCGACGGAGTCGGTCAGGCGACGTCGTACGCCGTCGCGCGAGACGAGGCGATCCACGACCACCTCGATGTCGTGCTTCAGCTTCTTCTCCAGCGCCGGCGGCTCCGCGAGCGAGACGACCTCGCCGTCGACCCGCGCACGCGCGAACCCCTTCGCCTGCAGCTCGCGGAACATCTCGGAGTACTCGCCCTTGCGTCCGCGGACGACCGGCGCGAGGACCAGGTAGCGGGCGCCGTCGGGAAGCTCGAGCAGCCGGTCGACGATCTGCTGCGGCGTCTGGGCCGTCACCCGCTCGCCGCAGACGGGGCAGTACTGGGTGCCTGCGCGCGCGAAGAGGAGGCGCAAGTAGTCGTAGACCTCGGTGATCGTGCCGACGGTCGAGCGCGGGTTGCGGTTCGTCGACTTCTGGTCGATCGACACCGCGGGCGAGAGACCCTCGATGAAGTCGACGTCCGGCTTGTCCATCTGGCCGAGGAACTGCCGTGCGTAGGACGACAGCGACTCGACATAGCGTCGCTGTCCCTCGGCGAAGATCGTGTCGAACGCCAGCGACGACTTCCCCGAGCCGGAGAGCCCGGTGAACACGATCAGCTGGTCGCGGGGAAGGTCGAGATCGACGTTGCGGAGGTTGTGCTCGCGGGCCCCGCGCACGAGGAGTCGGTCACTCACCGCATCATGCTATGCGGACTTTCGTCATGCGAACACCTGTTCGAGCGCCTCGCTCTCGTCGAACCGCCGAGGGCGACGACGGCGCGAGACGGCTACCGGCAGCCACGGCCCCCGCCGCGGGTAGGGTGCCAGCCGTGGCTGTCTACGCGGTGACCTACGACTACGACGAGCGCGACGCCGTGCGCGACGCCGTGCGCCCCGACCACCGGGCGTTCCTGCGCCTGCTGAACGAGCGTGGCGTGCTTCTGGCCTCCGGGCCCCTGACCGACGGCGAGTCGCCCGGCGCGATGTTGATCGTCCGCGCGGACGACGCCGAGGCGGCTCTCGCCCAGCTCGAGACCGACCCCTTCTGGCGGGCCGGGCTCGTAGCGGAACGCCACGCTCGTGGCTGGGACCCCGTGATCGGGCCGTGGGCCTGAGCGCGCCGGGCCCGAGCACCGTTCGCCTGAGCTGACCCCGGCCTGATCCGGCATGTCGCCGCGCAGCGCGACCGCATCCTTGCGGACCTGGATCGACCCGTTCGTCGCGGCGCTCATCGCGACACTCGTCCTCGGGATCGTCCTGCCCGTGCCGGCGGGCGTGCAGAGCGCGATCGAGATCGTCGCCGACATGGCGATCGTCGTCCTCTTCCTGCTCTACGGGATGCGCCTGCGGACGACCGAGGTGCTCGCAGGGCTGCGCAACGCACGCCTGCAGGGCGGCATCCTCGCCGCCACCTTCGTCGCGTTCCCGATCGTCGGGATCGCGGTGTCGGCAGCTGCGACCCCGGTCGTCGGCCCCGCCCTGGCGAACGGGCTGCTGTTCGTCAGCCTGCTGCCCTCGACCGTCCAGTCTTCCGTGGCGCTGACCTCGGTCGCCCGCGGCAACATCGCCGGGGCGATCACGGGGGCCACCGTCTCGAACGTCGTCGGGATGGGACTGACACCGCTCCTGGTGCTCGCCGTCATGGGCCGCGAGGGCACGACGGGCCTCGGCGGCGTCCGGGCCGTGCTCCTGCAGCTGCTCCTGCCGTTCGCGATAGGTCAGCTGCTGCAAGGTTGGACCGGCGCCTGGGTGCGAGCGCACCGGCCACTGACCCTTCTGGTCGATCGCGGCACGATCCTGCTCGTCGTCTTCGCGGCGGTGACCGCGGCGACGGCGGGGGGCGTGTGGGACTCCGTCAGCGGCTGGGCCGTGGTGGCCCTCGCCGCAGCCGGCCTCCTGATGCTCGGCGTCGTCCTTGCCGCGACGTGGTGGGGCGGGGCGCGTCTCGGCCTCGACCTTCCCGACCGGATCGCCCTCCTCATGTGCGGGTCGAAGAAGAGCCTCGCCACGGGCCTGCCGATGGCGGGTGTCCTGTTCCCGGCCGCGACAGCAGCCACGATCGCCGTACCGCTCATCCTGTTCCACCAGCTCCAGCTGGTGGTGTGCGCCGTCATCGCACGGCGGCTGGCGCGACGAGCGACCTGAACGCCCGCGTGCGGTCGCACCGGAAGCCTCGATGCGGGGACCTCGTGGAGCAGTGGCGGGGCTGGCACCGAGAAGGCCCGGCCTAGCCGGAGAAGCCCGACCGGGCCTTCCTGTCCGCACTCAGGCGGTCGGCGGCAACTGGGTCTCGTCGCCTACTCCCGCGAGCCGGCGGTCGTAGCGCGTCTTCACGAGGCTTGCCACGATCGTCACGAGAAGCGTGCCGAGGATGACCGAGAGCGAGACCCAGATCGGGATCTCGGGAGCCCACGAGATGTGCTCGCCGCCGTTGATGAAGGGCACCTCGTTGGTGTGCATCGCCTCGAGGATCAGCTTCACGCCGATGAAGCCGAGAATGATCGCCAACCCCACCGACAGATACACGAGGCGGCTCAGCAGCCCTCCGAGCAGGAAGTACAGCTGCCGCAGACCCAGGAGCGCGAAAGCATTCGTCGTGAAGACGATGTACGGCTCCTTGGTGAGGCCGAAGATCGCCGGGATCGAGTCGAGCGCGAACAACAGGTCGGTACTGCCGATCGCGATCATCACGACGAGCATGGGCGTGATCAGGCGACGTCCGGCCTGGACCACCGTCAGTCGATCGCCGTGGTAATCGGGTGTGGTCGGGATGATCCGCTCGACGAGCTTGATGAAGCGGTTCTCGTGGTACTCGGCGTCCGGGTCGTGCTGCTCGCGCGCAACCTTGATGGCCGTGTAGACCAGGAAGGCCCCGAAGACGTAGAACACCCAGGAGAAGCGCTCGATCGCGGCGGCGCCGACCCAGATGAAGACCCCGCGGAGCACGAGCGCTATCGCGATCCCGACGAGCAGGACCTTCTGCTGGTAGATCCGTGGAACCGCGAAGGTCGTCATGATGATCAGGAAGACGAACAGGTTGTCGACCGAGAGGCTCTTCTCCGTCACGTACCCCGCGAAGTACTCGGCCCCGTGCCCCGGGCCCCAGACCGCCCACAGCCCCGCACCGAAGATCAGGGCGATCCCGATGTAGACGGCCGACCAGAAGGCCGATTCTCGAAAGGTCGGCTCGTGCGGAGTCCGCACGTGCGCGAAGAAGTCGAAGACGAACATGGCGGCGACAGCGGCGATCGTCACCGCCCACACCCACAAGGGCACGTTCACAGGGTCCTCCGGTACTAGATGACACCGGAGGTCTCCTCCGCCTGATGCTCGGGCGACGCGCGCACGTGAGGCTCAGGCCGATGACGCCGGGGCGGCTCTGAGGCCGGCCGTGCTGACGACGCCACCGCTAGGGAGTACTCCCCTCCAACGGCACCCATGGTAGGCGACCCGCCCCCGCACACCTAAGGCCATCCACCGAACACGCGCCGTCGCCCTCGTCACCGCGGGCGGGCTGCCGTCACGGCACGGCCCGGCCCGGCGTACGAACCCCTCCCGGCTCGCCGCCTAGCTCGTCGCCGCCTAGCTCGTCGCCGCCGTGAGCTGGCGGAGCTCTTTCTTGAGGTCCGAGACCTCGTCCCGGAGCCGGGCTGCCAGCTCGAACTGGAGCTCCCCGGCTGCCGTGTGCATCTGCGCCGTGAGGTCCTGGATGAGGCCGGCCAGGTCGGTCGCGGCGGCGCCGGCGAGCATCTCGCGGACGCTGCCCTCGCGCGCCCCTGGGACCAGGCCGCCGGGCATCGACGCCTTGCCGCGGCTCATGCGCCGCCCGGACCCGGCGAGCAGCTCAGCGGTATCCGCGTCCTCGCGGGCCAGCAGATCCGTGATGTCGCCGATCCGCTTGCGCAGCGGGGTCGGGTCGATGCCGTTGGCGGTGTTGTAGGCGATCTGCCGGTCCCGACGACGGCTCGTCTCGTCGATTGCCTGCGCCATCGAGGGCGTGATCTTGTCTGCGTACATGTGCACCTGGCCCGAGACGTTGCGGGCGGCGCGGCCGATGGTCTGGATGAGCGAACGGCCGGAACGCAGGAAGCCCTCCTTGTCCGCGTCGAGGATGCTCACGAGCGAGACCTCGGGCAGGTCGAGACCCTCTCTCAGGAGATTGATGCCGACGAGGACGTCGAAGACACCCATCCGGAGCTCGCGGAGCAGCTCGACCCGGCGCAGGGTGTCCACCTCCGAGTGGAGGTAGCGCACCCGGATGCCGCGCTCGAGGAGGTAGTCCGTGAGGTCCTCGGCCATCTTCTTCGTCAGCGTCGTCACGAGGACTCGCTCGCCGCGCTCCTCCCGCTCCCGGATCTCGGCCAGCAGGTCGTCGATCTGGCCTTTGGTCGGCTTCACGACGACCTCGGGATCGACGAGGCCGGTGGGCCGGATGATCTGCTCGACGACGCCGTCGGCCTGAGACAGCTCGTACGTGCCGGGCGTCGCAGAGAGGTAGACGGTCTGCCCGATCCGGTCGAGGAACTCCTCCCAGCGCAGCGGCCGGTTGTCCATCGCGCTCGGCAGCCGGAAGCCGTGCTCCACCAGCGTGCGCTTGCGCGACATGTCCCCCTCGTACATGGCGCCGATCTGCGGAACCGTGACATGGGACTCGTCGATGACGAGCAGGAAGTCCTCCGGGAAGTAGTCGATCAGCGTGTTCGGTGCGGTGCCGCCCGCCCGTCCGTCGATGTGCCTGGAGTAGTTCTCGATCCCGGAACAGCTACCGATCTGGCGCATCATCTCGATGTCGTAGGTGGTGCGCATGCGCAGGCGTTGGGCCTCGAGGAGCTTCCCTTGGCGCTCCAGCTCGTCCAGCCGCTGCGCCAGCTCCGCCTCGATGCCGGCGACCGCGCGCTCCATCCGCTCCGGCCCGGCCACGTAGTGGGTGGCGGGGAAGACGTACATCTCGTCCTCGGAACGGACGAGGTCGCCGGTCAGCGGGTGCAGGGTCTGGATGGCCTCGATCTCGTCACCGAAGAACTCGACGCGCAACGCCAGCTCCTCGTACACGGGGATGATCTCGACCGTGTCCCCACGGACCCGGAACGTGCCGCGGGTGAAGGCCATGTCGTTGCGGACGTACTGCATGGCGACGAACTTGCGGAGCAGGTCGTCCCGTTCGATCCGGTCCCCTACTCGCAGCTGGACCATCCGGTCCACGTACTCCTGGGGCGTGCCGAGTCCGTAGATGCAGGACACCGACGCCACCACGACGACGTCGCGCCTGGTGAGCAACGAGTTCGTGGCCGAGTGCCGCAGCCGCTCGACCTCGTCGTTGATCGAGGAGTCCTTCTCGATGAAGGTGTCCGTCTGGGGGACGTACGCCTCGGGCTGGTAGTAGTCGTAGTACGAGACGAAGTACTCGACGGCATTGTTCGGTAGCAGTTCACGGAACTCGTTGGCGAGCTGCGCCGCGAGCGTCTTGTTCGGCGCCATCACGAGCGTGGGCCGCTGCAGCCGCTCGATCAGCCACGCCGTCGTCGCCGATTTGCCGGTCCCCGTCGCACCGAGCAGGACGACGTCCTTCTCCCCCGCCTCGATCCGGGCGGCTAGCTCCGTGATGGCCTTGGGCTGGTCACCTGACGGCGAGAACTCCGAGATGACCTCGAACGGGGCGACCTTGCGCTGCAGGTCGGTGATCGGACGCATGGCTCAACGGTACGTGCCGCCACCGACACCGCCGCCACGGGGCCGGATGAGGACCCGAGCCGGACGCCCTGGGTCGGCGCTGCCGTGCCGCAGGGCAGATCCGGGCTCCGCGGGGAACCCCGCCGCGACGAGGATCGGACGCAGGTGCTCCGCCTCGCCCTGGTCTCGGACATCCACCTCGAGGTCGATCACGTCAACCGCGGCCTCGCCCCGCGACGTCGGCCCGGTGTGCCGAATCGCCTGGACGATGCCTCCGGCCACGAAGCGGATGCGTGCCGCCAGTCGAGCCGCCTGGGCCGGCCAGTCGCGGTCCGGGGGCCGCACCTCCCCGCCGCCTGCCGCAACGCGCCCGGCCAGCATGTTGTCGTTGAACGGCACGAGGCGGTCGAACCACAGGTTGCCGGCCGCGGCCCGAAGCTCTGCCCCACTGCCCTCGTTCTTCAGCCAGACGTCCGCAGCCGCCCGCCGGGCGTCGTCGTCGGCCTGCGAACGGATCCTCGCGAGCGCGTCCGCCTCGCTGAGCCCGCGACCTTTCATGACCCGACGCACCCGCGTGCGCTCGCTCGCGTGCACGACGACGACGAGGTGGTAACGCGAGGCCACGCCGTTCTCGATGATCAGCGGGATGTCGTGGACGACGATGGCACCACGCGGCGCTGCCCTCTGCAGGCGAGTGCTCTCCTGGTAGACGAACGGGTGCGTGAGCGCGTTGAGCAGCTTGCGCGCAGCAGGGTCGCTGAACACGATCTTGGCCAGCGCCGGTCGGTCGAGCGTGCCGTCCGGCGCGATCACCTCGGCGCCGAAGATCTCCTCCACGGCCTCGATCCCGGGCGTCCCAGGAGCGAGAGCCTCGCGAGCGATCTTGTCGGCATCCACGACGACGGCGCCCAGCTCGCCGAACGTCTGGGACACGCTCGACTTGCCGGCACCGAGGCCGCCGGTGAGCCCGATCATCAACACGCGCCGACCCTACGCCCCTCGCGCGGCGCACACCCCCCGGAAGGCAGTGCCCGGGTCGCCCGTCGACCGCAGCCCGGGGAGGGCACCTGCGTTCGCTCATCGAAGAGATGCGTGCACTTCCGCCGGCGACGGGCGAGGATGGCCGACGTCGTTCCCCCTTGGGATCGGCCGCGCGGACCCCGCGCGCGAGCTTCACGATGAGGAGACGCACCCGTGCCACACCCGATCGTCAGCGAGGCCAGCACCGTCTGGAACGGCAACCTCTTCACCGGCTCGGGATCGACATCCCTGCAGAGCTCCGGCGTCGGCACCTTCGACGTCACCTGGAAGGCCAGGTCCGAGGAGCACGGCGGCCTGACGTCCCCGGAGGAGCTGATCGCCGCTGCCCTGGCGAGCTGCTACCCGATGCAGCTCTCGCTCGAGCTGGAGCAGAACGGCACCACCCCGACGACGCTGAAGGCCTCGGCTGCCGTGACGTTCGTCGCAGGCCAGGGCATCACCGGCGTCGCCATCCTGCTCCAGGGTGACGTCCCTGGGATCTCGGACGACGACTTCCAGCGGATCGCGCTCTCTGCGAAGGAGAACTGCCCGGTCTCCAAGGCCCTGGCCGTCGACATCACGCTCTCCGCGAGCCTGGCCTGACCCCCGGGCGCCCGAGGGGCGCCCTGTCTTGCTGGCGATCGCGACCTTGCCGGCCCGCACAAGGCGAGCCAGGAAGGTCGCGATCGCCGGCTTGCCCGGCAGCCGTTTCGAGGGCGGGCGCGTTCCCGCGGCCCGTCCTCGGCTCGAACGACGAAGGCCCGCCACCCCTCGAGGGGTGGCGGGCCTTCGACGTTCGAGCGAGCGCCGCCCGGGCGAACCCGGCGCAGCACCCACCCGACGGGATCAGTTTCCCGTGAGCTTCTCGCGCAGAGCGGCCAGAGCCTCGTCGGACGCGAGCGTGCCCGCGGCCTCCGGAGCGGCCGAGCTGTAGGACGACGGGGCGCCCTCGCCGGACGACCCCGCGCCGGAACCGGAGCCGCCGCCGGCGCTGCCGCCGCCCGCTGCGATCTCCGCGTCCGCCTCGTTGGCGGCCTCGACCTGCTTCTTGTGGGCCTCCCAGCGCTCGTGCGCCAGGGCGTACTGCTGCTCCCAGGCCTCGCGCTGCGTGTCGTACCCGGGCAGCCACTCGTTGGACTCCGGGTCGAAGCCCTCGGGGTACTTGTAGTTGCCGGCCTCGTCGTACTCCGCGGCCATGCCGTACATCGACGGGTCGAAGTCGTCGCCGGTCGGGTCCACGCCCTCGTTCGCCTGCTTGAGCGAGAGCGAGATGCGACGACGCTCGAGGTCGATGTCGATCACCTTGACGAAGACGTCGCTGCCGACCTGGACGTCCTGCTCCGGCACCTCGACGTGGCGCACGGCCAGCTCGGAGATGTGCACCAGGCCCTCGATGCCGTCCTCGACGCGCACGAACGCACCGAACGGAACCAGCTTGGTGACCTTACCCGGGACGACCTGGCCGATCGCGTGGGTCCGGGCGAACTGCTGCCACGGGTCCTCCTGCGTCGCCTTGAGCGACAAGGAGACGCGCTCGCGGTCCATGTCGACGTCGAGGACCTCGACCTTGACCTCCTGGCCGACCTCGACGACCTCGTTCGGGTGGTCGATGTGCTTCCAGGACAGCTCGGAGACGTGGACGAGACCGTCGACGCCGCCGAGGTCCACGAACGCACCGAAGTTGACGATCGAGGAGACGACACCCGGGCGGACCTGACCCTTCTGCAGCGTCTGCAGGAAGGTGGAGCGGACCTCGGACTGCGTCTGCTCCAGCCAGGCGCGGCGGGAGAGGACCACGTTGTTGCGGTTCTTGTCGAGCTCGATGATCTTCGCCTCGAGCGTCTTGCCCACGTAGGGCAGCAGGTCGCGCACGCGGCGCATCTCCACGAGCGAAGCCGGGAGGAATCCGCGCAGGCCGATGTCGAGGATGAGCCCACCCTTGACGACCTCGATGACCGAGCCGGAGACGACCCCGTCCTCTTCCTTGATCTTCTCGATGGTGCCCCAGGCCCGCTCGTACTGAGCGCGCTTCTTGGACAGCAGGAGGCGACCTTCCTTGTCCTCCTTCTGGAGAACGAGTGCCTCGATGCGCTCCCCGACGGACACGACGTCCTCCGGGTCGACATCGTGCTTGATCGACAGCTCGCGAGAGAGAATCACGCCTTCGGTCTTGTAACCGATGTCGAGGAGGACCTCGTCCCGGTCGACCTTGACGATGGTGCCTTCGACGATGTCACCATCGTTGAAGTACTTGATGGTCTCGTCGATCGCAGCAAGGAAGTCTTCAGCCGAGCCGATGTCGTTGATAGCGACCTGCGGGATGCTCGCCTGAGACGGGGTAGTGATGGACATGTAGGTATGGGCTCCGATGCGGACAGGGGTCGTGCGGACAGAGAACGGCGGCGCGGACGACGAGGGGCATGAACCCGCCCGCTCCACTCCTCGACGCCAACTGCGGAGGAGACCCTCGCGAGCACGACGAAAGCGCGGCGCGGACACGGTGCGCCGCAGGCAACCTACCTTGCCGCCCCGGCGGGGTCAAAGACGCCGTGCCGCCCCGCGACCTCCGCAACGCGACGTCGCCGAGCGGCGTCCGCACGCAGGGAGGCCCGCGCCGGTGGCAACGGCCCAGCAGGATGGTCCCATGAGCTCCAACTCCCCCGACCGCCCGGCGTCCGGCGCCACAGCGGGCTTCGGGCCGGTCCCGGACGCTGTCGCCCGCCTCGCCGTGCGCCGGTGGTGGGACGACAACGCGCGCGACTACGCCGTCGAGCACGGCGACTTCCTCGGGCCGGCGGACTTCTGCTGGGGCCCCGAGGGCCTTCGAGAGGCGGACGCCCACCTGCTGGGCGACGTCGTCGGGCGTCGAGTCCTCGAGATCGGGGCCGGCGCCGCCCAGTGCTCGCGGTGGCTGGCCCGTCAGGGTGCTGAGGTGGTCGCGAGCGACGTGTCCGCCGGGATGCTCGCGGAGTCGCGCCGCCTCGACGTTGCGACCTGCACGGTCGTGCCCCTCCTCCAGGCCGATGCGCGGGCGCTGCCCTTGGCGCCGTCCTCGTTCGACGTCGTCTTCACCGCCTACGGCGCACTGCCCTTCGTCCCCGACCCGTGGCGCGTGCACGAGCAGGTCGCCCGGGTGCTGCGGCCGGGCGGGCTCTGGGCGTTCTCGACGTCGCACCCGATCCGGTGGGCCTTTCCCGACGACCCGGGGCCGGCCGGACTGACGGCCATGCGGTCCTACTTCGACCGGACCCCGTACGTCGAGACGGGCGACGACGGCGCGGTCGAGATCGCGGAGTTCCACCGGACGCTCGCGGACCACGTCGGCGACGTCGTCCGGGCCGGGCTCACGATCGAGCGGGTGCTGGAACCCGAGTGGCCTGCCGGGCACGACGGCGTGTGGGGCGGGTGGAGCCCCCTGCGTGGCGAGCTGCTGCCCGGGACCCTCGTGGTCGTGTGCCGGCGGAGGTAGGTTCGGTGCGGGAGGCCGCCATGACGACTCACTCGCCCGAGATCCCCGCAACCATGCGCGCCTGGGTCGTCTCTGTTCCCGGGCCGGTGGTGACCGATCCGTTGCGCCTGGTCGAGCGCCCTGTCCCGACGCCGGAGCCGGGCGAGCTCCTTGTCAGGGCCGAGGTCTGCGGGGTCTGCCGGACCGACCTGCACCTCGCCGAGGGCGATCTCGCCCCGCACGGCAACGCCGTCGTGCCCGGTCATGAGGTGGTCGGGCGGGTCGTTGCCGTGGGCGACGGCGTCCCGGCGTCCCGGGTCGGCGATCGCGTCGGGATCGCCTGGCTGCGCTCCACCTGCGGGACGTGCGCCGCGTGCTCGCGCGGGGCCGAGAACCTCTGCCGCGACTCCCGCTACACGGGCTGGGACGCGAACGGCGGATACGCCGAGTACGCCGCGGTGCCCGCGGCGTATGCCTACGACCTGCCCGACGGGTACTCAGCCTCCGAGCTCGCTCCGCTGCTCTGCGCCGGGATCATCGGCTTCCGCGCCCTGCGGCGTGCCGAGCTCCCCGCGGGCGGCCGGCTCGGCATCTACGGCTTCGGCGCCTCGGCGCACCTCGCCGCACAGGTCGCGATGGCCGACGGCGCGACGGTCCACGTCATGACCCGCGCCCCCGCGGCCCGCGAGCTCGCCCTCGCCCTCGGAGCGGCGTCGGCCCAGGGGGCGGCCGACCCGCCGCCGGAACCCCTGGACGCGGCCATCCTGTTCGCACCCGCAGGCGAGCTGGTGCCCGCAGCCCTGGAAGCCCTGGACGACGCCGGGACCCTGGCCATCGCGGGCATCCACCTCTCCGACATCCCGGCGCTGAACTACCAGCGCCACCTGTTCCGGGAGCGGCAGGTCCGCAGTGTCACGGCCAACACCCGGCAGGACGGGCGCGACTTCCTCGTCGCGGCCGGCCGGCACCGCCTTGAGGTGACGACGACGCCATACGCGTTCGAGGACGCCGACGTCGCACTGCAGGACCTCGCCGCGGACCGGGTGAACGGCGCCGCGGTCCTGGTGATGTGAGGACGCGGGCCGGGACCGCAGCGAACGTCCGGGGAGGTTTCGTCACGCCATGCGTGACGAAACCTCGCCACCGACGTCGGCTCAGTGCCCGGCGGTACGCCAGTTGCCGCCGGTGCCGACCGTCACATCGAGCGGGACCTCCAGGTCGGCCGCCTTGCCCATCTGGTCCCGGACCAGGGCCTCGACGGCCGCCGCCTCACCGGCCGCGACCTCGAGCACGAGCTCGTCGTGCACCTGAAGCACCAGGCGAGAACGGAGCCCGGTGGAGTCGAGCTCACGCTGGACACCGATCATGGCGACCTTGATGAGGTCGGCCGCGCTGCCCTGGATGGGAGCGTTGAGGGCCATGCGCTCAGCCATCTCGCGACGCTGCCTGTTGTCGCTCGTGAGGTCCGGCAGGTAGCGGCGGCGACCGAGGATGGTCTCGGTGTACCCGGTCCGGCGGGCCTCCTCGACGACGCCCGCGAGGTAGTCGCGGACCCCGCCGAAGCGCTCGAAGTAGTCGTCCATCAGGCCTCGGGCCTCACCGGTGTCGATGCCGAGCTGACGGGAGAGGCCGAACGCCGAGAGCCCGTACGCCAGGCCGTAGGACATCGCCTTGATCTTGGAGCGCATCGCGGGCGTGACCTCACCGGTCGGTACGCCGAACACCCGCGCGCCGACGTAGGAGTGGAGGTCCTCCCCCGACTGGAACGCCTCGATCAGGCCGGCGTCCCCGGACAGGTGCGCCATGATCCGCATCTCGATCTGGCTGTAGTCCGCAGTCAGCAGCGTCTCGTAGCCGGGCCCGACCACGAAGCCCTGGCGGATCCGCTGGCCCTCCTCGGTGCGGATCGGGATGTTCTGGAGGTTCGGATCCGTCGACGAGAGCCGTCCCGTGGCCGCGATGGTCTGCTGGAACGTCGTGTGGATCCGGCCATCCGGTGCGATCGAACGCAGCAGTCCCTCGACGGTCTGGCGCAGCCGGATCGCGTCCCGGTGCGCGAGCAGGAACTGCAGGAACGGATGGGACGTGCGTAGGTAGAGCTCGGCGAGCGCCTCGGCGTCGGTCGTGTACCCGGTCTTGATCTTCTTGGTCTTGGGCATGCCGAGCTGGTCGAAGAGCACCTCCTGCAGCTGCTTCGGCGAGCTGAGGTTGACCTCCCGTCCGATCACGGCGAAGGCCCCCGCTGCGGCGTCGTCGACCGCGGCGCTGAAGAGTTGCTCGATCTCCTTGAAGTACTCGACGTCGGCCGCGATACCGTCCCGCTCCATCCGCGCGAGCACGCGAAGCACGGGCAGCTCGACGTCGGACAGGAGCGACGTCGCCTCTCGCGCGGCGAGGTCGGCGCCGATGGCGTCGGCGAGCTCGCGCACCGCCGCGGCCCGGAGCCCGGCGCGTTTGCCCTCCTCCTCGCCGTCGAGGGCGAGCATGCCCTGGCCGGAGGCGTCTTCCTCCGCGCGCAGCTCGCGGTGCAGGTACCGGATGGCCAGGTCGGCGAGGGCGTAGCCCCGCTGGTCCGGGTGGCACAGGTAGGCCGCCAGCGCGGTGTCGAAGGCGATGCCGTTCAGGGCGAGGCCGCGACCCGCGAGCCGGTGCCACGCGACCTTCGCGTCGTGGAACACCTTCGGGGCGCGGTCGTCGGCGAGCCACGCCGCCAGGGCTTGCTCGTCCGCGGGCGTGATCTCGGCGAGGTCGACGGTGACGGCCGACCCGGCGTCGTCGGCGATCGCGACGGACCAGGCGTCGCCGCCGGCGGAGGAGTCGCTCAGCGCGCCTCGCGCCGCCGTCGGGGCGTCCGCGCCGTGGACGTCCACTCCCAGGAGCCGGCCCCTGCGGCGTTCGAGCCACGGCCCGATCCCGCCGGGTGCGAGCGAGTCGACGACGAGAGCGAAGCCGGCCTCCGGCTCCTGAACCGTCTCTCGCGACGGCGCAAGCGCGAAGAGCCGGTCCCGCAGGGTGCGGAACTCCAGGGAGTCGAAGACCCTGTGTACGTCCTCACGAGGAAGCGCTCCGCGCTCCAGAGCAGCAAGGTCCACGGGCAGCTCCACGTCCGTGAGCAGCCGGTTGATCTCGCGGTTGACGATGACCTGGTCGAGGTGGGCGCGCAGGTTGTCCCCGACTTTGCCCCGGATGTCCCCCACGCTCGCGATGACGCCGTCGAGGCCGCCGTAGGTGGTGATCCACTTCGCCGCAGTCTTGGGCCCGACTCCGGGCACGCCGGGGAGGTTGTCCGAGGTCTCCCCCACGAGCGCTGCGAGATCGGGGTAGCGCACGGGGCCGACGCCGTACTTCTCCTCCACGGCGGCGGGCGTCATCCGCACGAGGTCGGAGACGCCCTTGCGCGGGTAGAGCACGGTGACCTCGGGGCGGACGAGCTGGAAGGTGTCGCGGTCGCCGGAGCAGATGAGCACGTCCATGCCGGCGCGCGCGCCCTGGTCGGCGAGCGTGGCGAGGATGTCGTCAGCCTCGAATCCCTCCCGCTCCACGGTGACCGTGCCCATCGCGGCGAGGATCTCCTTGATGAGCGGTACCTGGCCGCGGAACGGTTCGGGGGTCTCGTCGCGGGTGCCTTTGTACTCGGCGTACCGCTCCGTGCGAAAGGTGGTGCGGCCGACGTCGAAGGCGACGGCGAGGTGGGTCGGCACCTCGTCGCGAAGCAGGTTGATCAACATCGACGTGAAGCCGTAGACCGCGTTGGTCGGCTGTCCCGTGGTGGTGGCGAAGTTGTCGACGGGCAGGGCGTAGAAAGCCCGGTATGCCATCGAGTGGCCGTCAATCAGGAGCAGGCGGGGTCGCGCAACGTCGGTCACGGGTGCAAGCCTAGGCGGCATGTCCGACACCACAGCCCAGCCCCCCGCCGATCCGGCACTCCGCTACCTGCTCCCGGGCGGCGCGGGCGCACTCGCGGAGAAGATGGGGATCACCGTCCTCGAGGCCGGCCCCGAGCGCACGGTGGCGACGATGCCGGTCGAGGACAACACCCAGCCGTACGGCCTCATGCACGGAGGGGCGTCCGTGGTGCTGGGCGAGAGCGTGGGCTCGATCGCCGCGGCGCTGCATGCCGGTCCCGGGAGGGTCGCAGTCGGGATCGAGGTGAACGCGACCCACCACCGCGCGGTCCGTGACGGAATGGTGACCGGCGTCGCGACAGCGATCCACCTGGGTGGGCGGAGCGCGACCTATGAGTTCGTCGTTGTGGACGAATCAGGCCGAAGGGTCTCGACCGGGCGGCTGACCTGCATGCTGCTGGACTCGGCACCTGCGGCAAGTGGCAGCAGCTCGACCTGAGGCGAGCCGACGTGCCGGAGCCGCCGACGGGCGGCAAGCAGGCTCTCGCGGCCGCGGTCCCGCCTTCGGTCGCGCGGATTCACGGCCAGTTCGACCCGCCTGACCAGGGACGCCGTCGGGACGATCCGGCGGGCGCCGGCTGAGACGAAGCCGAGGCGGGCGAGGAAGCGCTGCTCGCTGCGCGCCGCGGTCAGGGGCATCGCGACGACGTACTCGCACTGCTCGTCCTGCGCGACGTGCGCCAGGCCGGCCATGAGCTCGTGCCCCACGCCGCGCCGCCGGTCCGCAGAGCGGGCATAGATCACCTCGACCTCGAGCCAGCCGACGCTGAACAGGACGCCGGGGCGGACGACGCGGGCGACCGAGAAGCCGATGACGGCGTCGTCCCGGCTCGCGACGAGCAGTACCGTCTCGGGCTGGTCGAGCGCGCCGCCCAGCTGGTGACGCAGCACGGAGGGGTCGCCGCTGCACACATGAGCGACGAGGGCAGACTCGTCACGAGCCTCGAGACAGAGAGCTACGACGTCGTGGAGGTCGTCGACGGTGGCACGCTGCGTCGTCACGCTGGACCGGCTCATGGCGACCGCCTGTCGTTGGCCCCCCGGCTGTGGTCAAGATCAGAATCGTACGACGTCGACCGCCTGATTCGTCATCCCCTCGTGACATGGGGATTACGGATTGCCGCCAAGGGATCGGCCGCGAGGGGGCTTGGTGGGAGCGCCGAGCGGTGGTGCCGTGTCCGACGCGATCCTCAGCGGGACTTGTCTCCGTTGCCGACCTGGTCGATGACGGCGTCGGCGACCTCACGCATCGTGAGGCGACGGTCCATCGAGGTCTTCTGGATCCAGCGGAAGGACTCAGGCTCGGTCAAGCCCATCTTCGACTGGAGAAGGCCCTTGGCCCGCTCTACGCGCTTGCGGGTCTCGAAGCGCTCGGCGAGGTCGGCAACCTCGGCCTCGAGCGCGGTGATCTCCTGGTGCCGGGCGATGGCGATCTCGATCGCGGGCAACAGCTCGGCCGGGGTGAACGGCTTGACGACGTAGGCCATCGCGCCCGCGTCTCGCGCGCGCTCGACGAGCTCCGCCTGTGAGAACGCGGTGAGGAGCACGACGGGCGCGATCCGCGCCTTGCCGATGCGCTCCGCGGCGGAGATCCCGTCCAGAATCGGCATCTTGATGTCCATGACCACGACGTCGGGGCGTAGGTCCGTGGCGAGGGCGACGGCCTTCTCGCCGTCGCCGGCCTCGCCGACGACGTCGAAGCCGGCCTCGCTGAGAGTCTCGACGACGTCGAGACGGATGAGTGCTTCGTCCTCGGCGACGACGACGCGGCGGCCGGTGCCCCGGTACTCGCGGCGACGGTCCCCCGACGAGGCAGCCGGCAGGTCCGGGAGGATCGCGGGCGGGGTCTCGGGCTCCTCGACAGCGGTATCGACGGTGGGCGGCGCTACGGGTACGTCGGCGTCGGCCTTGGCAGCAGCGGCCGGGGGCTCCACCGGCGCACCGTCGGCGGAGCTCGGGGCCGCCGCGACCCTCGCGGCTGTGGTCCTCTTCGGAGCGGCGGTCGAGCGAACAGCGGCGGCGGACTTCTCCGTCGCCTGGGCCGTGGGCGCGTCGTCATCAGCCGGCGCAACCTTGGGCTCGCCGCCAACCTTCTTCGCAGCCGTCGCCCGGCGCGCGGGCGCAGCCTTCTCCCCTGCCGGCCCTGCCGGGGCGGCCTCGCCAGCCGGCGACCTCTTCGCCGTGGCAGGCTTGCGAGCCGCAGCCGGCTTCTTGGCCGGCGTCGCCTCATCCCCGTCGCCCTCGGTGGGCTTGACCTCGTCGTTGCTCACGGCGGGTAGCCTACTGCCGGACGCTCAGCGGGGTCACACACCCGGTGAACGTGCGGCCCCGATAGCCCAACCGGCAGAGGCGTTCGGCTCAAACCCGATCCAGTGTGGGTTCGAATCCCACTCGGGGCACTGTTTGTGTGCAGGTCCGGGTAGGCGCAACGCAAGTCGTGTCGGCTGCGTGTCGGAACGAAATGGCCCTGAGTGCGCGGCCGCGACGATCCCTTGCGACGGCGTCCGCGCTT
>JAHECE010000126.1 GCA_024641895.1 Actinomycetales bacterium | reverse complement strand
CGGCCCGGGGGCGTGCGACCCGCCGCCTGGCTCGCGGCGAGGAGCCCGCGTCAGGGGAGCTCAAAGCCTGCATCGGCCAGGATCTCTCGGGCTGGTGGGGACAGGACGAACCCGGTGAAGGCCTCGGCGGCCGCCGGCACGCGCGCACCCGTGAGCACCGTCACGAAGTAGTCGTTGGCGGCGAGCGCCGACTCGGGGAACGGGATGCCCTCGACGGCGGGGCCGGCGGCCCGCACGTCCGTGCGGTACACCAGGGCAGCATCGACCTCGCCGAGCCGCACCTTGGTCAACACGGCGCGGACGTCGACCTCGAGGGTGTCGGGAGCCGCGACGACGCCTGCGTAGCCGAGCAACTCCTCGGCGAGCGCGCCGCAGGGCACCTGAGTCGCGCACAGCGCGATCGTGCGCGCGTGGTCAGCGAGGTCCGCCAGGCTCGTCACCGCACCCGGGTTGCCCGGGGGAACCGCTATCTCGAGCCGGTTGCGCGCCAGCAGGACGGGCTCTCCCACGGCGTCCCCGTCGTCCGTCACCATCGACATCGACTCGGCCGAGGCGGCCGCGAACACGTCCGCGGGAGCGCCTGCGCGGATCTGCTGAGCCAGGGCACTGCTGCCGCCGAAGCCGAGGGTGATGCTGACCTGCGGGTATTGCTCCTCGAAGGCGGCGGCGATCCGTTCGAACGACTCGGTCAGCGAGGCTGCCGCCAGCACCGTGACCTCCCCGACGACGCCGTCGGTCGTTGATGCCGAATCGCCGTCGACGCCGCCCGAAGGCACGCCCGCCCGGCCGCAGGCACCGAGCCCGACCCCGAGTGCGACGCTCGCCAGAAGCGCCGCCACGACGCGCCGGGCCCTCATCGACGCTCCGGGCGCTCGATGACCACATTCGTCGCCTTGACGTTCGCGACGGCGAGGACGCCGACCTCGAGCCCGAGCTCGTCGGCCGCCTCCCGACTGATGAGCGACACGACGCGGAACGGACCGGCCTGAAGCTCGACCTGCGCCATCACGGTGTCCTTGATCACCCGGGTGACGATGCCTCGAAGCCTGTTGCGTGCCGAGATGCCACCCCCGTCGGCGGCCTCGCCCGCGAGCTCCTGTGCCATCGCCGCGAGGTCCACGCCCTCGACGACCATCCGGCCCGACTCGCCGCGGACGAGCGGCAACCGCCCGGCGTCCGCCCACCGACGGACCGTGTCGTCGCTGACACCGAGCAGCGAGGCTGCCTCACTCACCAGGAACTGGGTCATTGGCTGCGCCGTCCCCGACTGATTCAACCCGCACGTGCGGGATCAGCCGAATCCTATCGCCGCACGTGCGGATCTGAGGCGGTGGGGCTTCCTCGGTTGCGCTCCCCGCCCGCCCGGCGCGGTGGCGTTCAGCCGTCGACCGACCCGGGACGGTCCGCCGTCAACGCCTCGGCGGGGTCAACGTGACTTCGCCGTCACCGAGACGCCGCCGTCACCGCGACGACCGCGCCCTCGGCGGCGCTGCGCCGCGCAGCAGCGATCACGTCGAGCACGTACGCCGCCTCCTCCAGCGTCACCGGCGGTGACGTCCGGGTGCGGACGGCCCGCTCGACCGCGGCGTAGAACGCGCCGTAATCGCCGGGCACGAGGTGGACCGGCTCGGCGACGTCGCCTCGCACCAGCGAGGCGGTTCGCCCGTCCTGGTGCCGACCCCATCCCGAATCGGACGGTAGGCCGCCCCCGCGCAGCGCGGCCTCCTGCGGATCGAGGCCGTACGTGAGGAAGGCGGCATCGCTCCCGAGAACGCGCATGCGTGGCCCGGCGTCGGCGGCCACCTTGCTCATCCAGAGGTGCGAGAGCACCCCGCCGGCGTGGCGCAGGGCCACGAAGGCGTCGTCGTCGGCGCCTACGCCGGGCCGTCTGACGTCAACCTCTGCGTAGACGGAGGCGACCGGGCCGAAGAGCTGCACGGCCTGGTCGACGAGGTGGGCGCCGAGGTCGTAGAGGACGCCCCCGGCCAGCGCCGGGTCGCCCGACTCCCGCCATCCACCGGTGGCCTGCGGCCGCCAGCCCTCGAAGCGCGACTCGAAGCGGCGCACGCGGCCCAGCGTGCCTGCCTCGAGGAGGTCGCGGAGGGTGAGGTAGTCCGTATCCCACCGGCGATTCTGATAGGCGGTCACGATGCGGCCGAGCTCATCCGCCAGCCGTTGGAGCTCTCGCGCTTCACGCGCCGTCGGCGCCACCGGCTTGTCGACGACGACGTCGGCCCCGCTCTCGAGCGCCAGCCGGGCGAACCGGACGTGGGTGTCGTTGGGGGTCGCGACCACGACCAGGTCGATGTCACCGCGGGCGAGCAGGTCCTCAACGTTCGCCACGACGGCCACCCCGGGGTAGCGGTCCAGCACCGCGTCGGCACGCTTCGGGTTGGCCGTCACCACAGCCGCCAAGGTCAGGCCGGGAGTGACCGAGACCATCGGGGCGTGGAACGCCGAGCCCGCGAGCCCGTAGCCCAGCAGTCCGACTCGGACGTCGACGCGATCGGCCACGGGGCCACCTCCGGCTTATCGGTTGACCGCGATGCTATTGCGAAGTGTCGCGCGGGGCGGGAGTTCGCAGGACCCCGCGCTGGTTGCGGCGCGCTGTCAGCGCAGCTCGCTGTAGACCCGGTACAGATGCACCGCTTGGCGGCGACGCTGTTCGAATCGGGCGCCGACCATGAGCAGCAGCACGCCGGCAGACCCCAGGATCACCCACCGGGGAAGCGCCGCCACCACCGGGAATACCTGATCGAACGCGACGACGGCGGTCGCGGACGCCCCGACGACGAGCGGTGCGCGCATCCTGACCTGCGCACCCACGATCGTCACCGCCACCGCCACGACGAGGACGAGCAGGGGGCGAACGGTCTCGTCACCGACCACGGCGACCACGACCGAGGGGACGGCCGCGACGAGAAGGCCGGGCCCGAGCGCGGGCCACGAGCCGAGGCCCGCACGACGGCGCATCTGCTGCCCGCCTGCGAAGAGGAGGAGACCGGCGGCCGGCACGCTGTACGGCTCGACGGCCCGGACGTCGGCGATCTGCAGCCTCAGCCACAGCAGAAGCACCGCAACGACGGCGGCCGTCCAGCCGGCGAGCGCCCGACGGGCGGGCCGCAGGGCATGCGCCGCCGCCGTGACGATGATGACGCCGAGGCCGACTGAGAACGGGTCGGCCCACCCGCCCACCGCAAGCCCGACGAGCGATCCGAGGACCAACGCGCCGGTGGTGAGCTCGACCGCGGGGGTCCACCACGGGGCACGCGCATCGGCAAGCCAGGCCAGACCGGAGCACGCGGCGGCGACGCCGAGGGCCACCACGAGCGCGTGAGCTGCGGGCATCCCGGCCAGCAGGGCCGCGGTGAAGCCGCCGGCGGTCATCGCAGCACCCGCGACTGCTGTGGCAGCGTCCGTGACCGCGCCGTCGGTCGCGGACAGACCCCGCACCACGAGAGCTCCGGCAAGGACGGTGATCACGCCCAGCGTGCCCACCGTGAACTGGTCGAGGAGGGCAGCCCAGGCGAGCGCCGACAGAGCGAACGGAGCAGCGGCGACCGCGAGCCACGGGCGCAGCGGCCGGTCCGGCCGAACCGCAGCCCAGACACACGCCGCAGCGCCGAGGAGGTAGAACGCGATCACGACGGGGACGGGCAGGTCCCACCCCATCGCCACCATCGTGAGTACGAGGTGGCCGCCGAGAATGCCTGCCGCGATCCCCGACCAGGCGTCCGGAGCCCGCCCGACGGGGGCGAACGCACCGGTTCGCCGAGCCACCAGAACCGTCGCCACCGCTAGCAGGACGGCGGCGACAGCGGCCCGCGCGAAGGCGGTGCTTCCTGCGGCTTCCGCCAGGACGCCACCGAGGCGCGCGACGCCCGTGGTGACGCCTGGTTCACGGCTCCAGAACCCGACGTCGTCGACGGCCACCAATGGCGCGGCAAGGGCGGCGATCCAGGTCGGCACCCACGGAAGCAGCCACCCGACGGCCCAGACGACGGCGATGCCCTGCCCGGCTCGGACTCGTGAGTCGGCGCTCGGCACTCCTCGCCGCACCTGGGCGATCGGCGCCGCAGCGATCACGAGCGCTGAGATCGTCGAGGCGAGGAGCAGGCCGTGCAGTGCCAGGTTGAAGCCGATCAGCGAGGCCGCGACAGCGGCGAGGCTGAGGAGCACAGACCCGGCCGCGGCGGTGTCCCGGATCCGGCTACGTGCCGTGCGCGCGCGCGAGAGGAGGGCTGCCTCAGCGGATCCCGCCAGCAGAATCCCGACGGCCCACCACCGCCGGCCTGCCGCATCCTCCATCGCCGGGGCAAAAGCCTGAGCGAAACCGAGCGCCGCACCGCAGGCCCAGGTCAGGACACCGACGCCGCGAAGGAGGCTCGGCGCGAAGCCGGGCACCCACCCGCGGTGCATGGGCGTCAGTCGACGTGCGGCCAGGAAGTCGAGCAACGCCACCAGGACGAGCGCGACGGCGGCTGCCATGCGGGTTCCGGACGCGTCCGCGAGCCCCGGGACGTACCGGGCCGTCCCGGTGGCCACCAGGATCAGCGGCGCCTGGGCGAGGACGGCTGCGGCGACGAACGGGCCCTGCAGCCGAGTCCCGCGCGCGAGCGCGCCCAGCCCTGCGGCGACCACAGCGAGGCCGACGGCCCAGACGAGCTCACCGCGACCGCTCGACGAGACAAGGACACGGAGGCCCAGGACGTCGAACACCGCGACGCCGGCGAGCACGGCCGCGTAGCCCTCGGCACGCGACGTGAGGCCCAGGCGCGCCACGGCAAGGGTCAGGGCGACCAGCTGGGTTGTCGCGAGCAGCATCAGGGCGAGACCCCAGACGTGGAGCCCCGCATTCGCCGCCGGCCCGATCGCGGCGGACGCGGCCGGGAACCACGCCCAGGCCCACGCCACCGAGCCGAGGACTCTCAGTAACGGGACCCCGACGCCGGGAAGCCATTCCGTCGGCACGCGGACCTGCCGGCGCGCCGCCGCGTAGTCGACGAGGGCCAGTACGAGCAGGCCCGTGCCGGCACCGAGGCTCGACTCGGCCGCCAGGGAGCCGAGCAGCACCAGCGGCGGCTGGGCGGCCACCAGGGCGCCGACACCGGGGACCCGGAGCCGGCAGACCCGGGCGAGGGCAGCCAACCCGACGGCGACGACCACCAGCCCGATCGCCCAGACCGTCCTCGGGTCACTGCCGGGACCCGCCACCAACCTGGCCGCGTGGATGTCGACGACTGCGAAGCCGGCCGTCACGACCGCGAGCGCCTCCGCGGTGGCGATGAGGCGAGCGCGCGCGGCGAGCACAGTCAGAGCCGCGGCGAGCGCCGTGGCTCCGACGAGGATCGAGCCCTGTCCGACGGCGCCGAGACGCTCCCAGGCGACGGCAGCGAAGATGACCCCCGCCACCACGACCAGGAAGGCGCCCAGGCCGACGAGGAGTACCTGGGCGGACAGCCGACGCCGGGGAGTCCCAGGAGCCGCAGCGGGCACCGGGCCGGCCGTCGCCGGCCTTGGTGCGGTGGGCCCAGTCGGGACGCCGTGCGCAGTGCGCGTGCCTGTGCCTGTGCCTGTGCCTGTGCCTGTGCCGGAAGCTGGCGGGACCCCGGCGCGTGCCGCGCGCTCGGCGCGCATCGTCGCCACGAGCAGCGCACGCGCCTGGCCGACTCCGGCGATCCGGCCGTCGATCCGCCGGATCTCGGCGATCCACTCGGACCGCCTGGCCAGAAGGGCGGCGGCCTCGACGTCGAGCTGCCAGATGGCCCCGGCCTGCGGATCCGTCGCGGCGAAGCCGCACCTCGGACAAGAAATGACGCCGGCACGGTTCACCAGGAACGTGCGGCAGTCCGGGCACCGGTGCGGATCGGGTGATGCGCGGTCGGTGCCAACGTGCTGCGCCACGCGCTTCGCCCCCCGCCGATCGGCCCACAGTGCCATCGCTCGACGGCGCCGCCCACGCTACGCGCGGGCCACCCAGCGATCCCGCCCGCAACGCTGACCTGTGGACGACCGCTCCGGTCGCGGCTTCACCCCAGGAGGTAGCGGACGGCCTGCGCGGCGTTCCAGCCGCCCGGATGGGCGGCTACCAGGCCTTCTGCGCCGTCGAGGTCCGTCCCGAGTGTGACCAGCGGGGGCTCTCGGTAACCGTCGCGTCGGACCTGACCGAGACCCACGTCGGCCAGAAGGGCGTTGCAGAGGCATTGGCGACCCACGGTCTCGGCCTCCGAGCCACCCTTGCCCACGTAGCCCGCCACCGGCGCGCCGGGGCATCGGTAGTCGATCGTGCCGGGCTCACGCTCGAAGGGCACGCGGAGGTGTCCGACGTCGCAGAGCCGCGTCCTGGCCTCGTACGTCGCGCGGTCGGAGAGCGTCCCGGGCAGCTGGACCACCTTGAACGGGAAACCGGTCGGCGAGGCGAGCGGGTCGGTGCGGACCTCGAGCGTGCCCTCGCTGAGCCGCTCGAGCACGGCCTGCCTCAGCGACGGCTCGAGCCCGGACTCCTGCGCGAGCGCGAAGATGCTGCCCACCTGGACCCCCGCAGCGCCGACGGCCTGAGCCGCCCGGAGGCCCTGCGGGGTGCCGTAGCCGCCGGCCAGCCAGAAGGGCAGTCCGACCTCAGCGATCTTCGCCAGGTCGGCGTCGTCCCTCGGCCCGAAGACCGGCTGGCCGTCGTCGTCGAGGACGAGGCGACCCCGAGGCGGAGCGTTGTGCCCGCCTGCGCGTGGGCTCTCGACGACGAAGCCGTCCGGACGGGTCAAGTCTTCCCTGGCGAGCCGGGTAGCGAGCACGTGGGCCGAGATGACGGCGAGGAACTTCGGGCGGCGCAGGGGGGCGAGGCCACCACCGGTGAGCGACTCGGGTTCGAGGCCTACCTCGTACGGCCTGGTGCCACCGTCGACGTGGAGGCTGATCGAGCAGGTCTCGTGCCTGGCCAGGCGGTCCAGGAGGCGAGGGATCTCAGCGGGGATACCGGCGCCCATGAGGACGTAGTCGACGCCCGCGAGCATCGCGCCGTACGCGGCGCTGGGGGTGGCCATCTGGATCTTCTCGAGGAAGTTGATGCCCACGAGACCGTCGTGCCCCTCCTTGGCCAGCCAGACCTCCGCAAAATTCGCGACGATCGACAGCTCGAGGGGCCGGACCCGTGGCCGCGCGTTCAGCTTCGGGACCGGGATGTACGGCTGGCCGGGTGCCCTGCCGCCCGCCCGATAGAACCGCCTGAGCACACCCTGCGCCATCTCCTCGACGGGGAAGTGCTCAAGGGCGCGCCGGACGTGACCGCCGGGGTCGCCGTCCTGAAGCCGCCTGGCGACGACGGCATCCAGCGCCGTCCCCGAGACCACGCCGAGCTGGCCCTGCACGGAAACGGCCCGAGCGAGCTGCCAGCCGGACACTGCGACGCCCATGCCACCCTGGATGACTGCGGGTAGACGCTCCGCCGCGGACGCAGCAGCGGTCAGAGTGATGGGGATGGCATGAGGCGCGAGGGGCATGGGCAGGAGCCCTCCAACGGGTCGGTGCAACGGCGCAACCTACGCCTCCGTAAGTTTGCGCTCTGTCAGGACGGCATCCTCCAAGACCTTCGTCCCGGGGCCGGTTGGCGGAACCTCGCAGCGGTGCGGCGCGTTGGCCGATCGAAAGCGGTTGATGCCGTTCTACGCTCAGAATGTCTCAGGCCGAGAGTGAGGAGCACCGATGTCCACCCGAAGCAATGCCAACAGGCGGGCCGCCCGGTCTGCACGGGCGACCGCGACACGCCCCGCGATCGACCCGGCACGGTTCACCTCACTCCGGCGGTACAA
>JAHECE010000125.1 GCA_024641895.1 Actinomycetales bacterium | reverse complement strand
GCCGGACACGAGGCCCTCGAGAGCCTGCGCTGCCTGGTCCTCGATGACGTCGGTGAGCGGGCACGCGGCGGACGTGAGGGTCATGTCGATCACGGCCATGTCGTTCTGGTCGACCGTCACGCCGTAGATCAGCCCGAGATCGACGACGTTGATCCCGAGCTCCGGGTCGATGACGTCGCGGAGCGCCTCTTCGACGTCGGCCGCGGTCGCCGCGGTGGGCGCCGCACCCTGGGGGTCGATGGTCATCTCTCAGTTCTCCTTGATCCCGTCGTCGATCGTGGTCAGGGCTCGCACGAGCGCGTCCCGCAGGGCCATCCAGCCGAGCATCGCGCACTTGACGCGGGCCGGGAACTTGGCGACCCCGACGAACGCGGTCGCGTCGCCGAGCAGCTCCTCGCGGTCGGCGTCGAGTGCCTGGCCGCGGTTGTGCATGAGGGCACGGAACGCCTCGGCGAGGTCGTCCGCGGTCTTCACGTCGACAGCCTCGACGAGGTCGGCCAGCACCGAGAGCGACGCCTGGGAGATGCTGCAGCCCTGGCCCTCCCAGCTGACGGCCCGGATGCGGGGACGGGACTCGTCCGTCAGGTGGACGCGCAGCCGCACCTCGTCGCCACAGGTCGGATTGACCTGGAACGACTCTGCGGCAGCCCCTTCGCGCAGTCCGAACCCGTGCCGCTCTCGTGCGTGGTCGAGAATCACCTGTTGATACAGCTGCTCGAGTCCGTGGCTCATCGACGTCCCTCCAGACCGAAGAAGGCCCGCACGCCCGCGAGGGCGTCGACGAAGGCGTCGATCTCCTCGGGCGTCGTGTACAGCCCGGCGGAGGCGCGAGCCGAGGAGTGTGCTCCGAGCCGCCGGTGCAGCGGCTGCGCGCAGTGGTGGCCCACCCGGATCGCAATCCCCGCGTCGTCGAGCACCTGGCCGACGTCGTGCGGGTGCACGCCGTCGACGACGAAGGACAACGTCGCGAGGCGGTCCCGGCCGTCGGTCGGACCGAGCACGCGGACACCTGCGATCCCGGCAACCCCGTCGAGCAGCCGAGCGGCCAGCGCGCGCTCGTGCGCCGCGACAGCCCCCATCCCGAGCTGGCTCAGGTAGTCGACAGCCGCATGCAGGCCGACCGCCTGCGCCACCGGCTGTGTGCCGGCTTCGAACCGTTGCGGCGGCGCAGCGTAGGTGGCCGTCTCCATCGTGACGACCTCGACCATCGATCCGCCGGTCAGGGCGGGCGGCATGGCCTCGAGGAGGACGCGCCGGCCGTAGAGCGCGCCGATCCCGGTGGGCCCGAGCATCTTGTGGCCGGAGAAGACGGCGAGATCCACGTCGAGCGCCCGGAGGTCCAGCGGAAGGTGCGGCGCGCTCTGACAGGCGTCGAGCAGCACCAGCGCACCGACCGCGTGCGCGCGGGCCACCACCTCGGCGACCGGCGAGACGGCCCCGGTGACGTTGGAGGCGTGGGTGAGCGCCACCAGCCGGGTCCGCTCGCCGACCACGGCGTGCAGGGGATCGAGGTCGAGCCGACCCGCGTCGTCCACGCCGAGCCATCGCAGGGTGGCGCCCGTCCGGGCGCACAGCTCCTGCCAGGGCACGAGGTTCGCGTGGTGCTCCGCCTCCGTCACGACGATCTCGTCGCCCGGCCCGACGGCGAACCGCCTCGCGGCCTGTCCACCGCGCCCGACCGAGGCGTTCGACATGGCGTAGGCCACGACGTTGACGGCCTCGGTGGCGTTCTTGGTCCAGACGATCTCGTCCGCACCGACGCCCACGAACCGCGCCACGGCCTCGCGAGCGTCCTCGAACGCTTCCGTGGCCTCCTCGGCGAGGGCGTGGGCGCCACGGTGCACCGCGGCGTTGCTGCGGGTGTAGAACTCCTGCTCCGCATCGAGCACGACCATCGGCTTCTGCGACGTGGCGGCCGAGTCGAGGTAGACGAGCCGCCGGCCGTCGCGCACGGTGCGCGAGAGGACGGGGAAGTCCGCCCTGACGGCGGCGAGCGCGCCGCCGACGAGCTCGGTATCGCCGGGCTCGTCGGCGGCGCGAGCGTCCGCGGGCTCGAAGCGGTCGCCCGCGCCAGCCGTCGCCCGCCGCACGGGAGCGGTTGCGCGAGAGGTCATCGGCGTCACACGCCTGCCGTGAGGAAGCGGTCGTAGCCCTCGGCCTCGAGTCGCTCCGCCAGCTCGGGGCCGCCCTCCTCGGCGATGCGGCCGTCGACGAACACGTGGACGAAGTCCGGCTGGATGTAGCGCAGGATCCGGGTGTAGTGCGTGATGAGCAGGACGCCCACGTCGGTGTTCTCGAGCACGCGGTTGACGCCCTCGGACACCACGCGCAGCGCGTCGACGTCCAGCCCGGAGTCCGTCTCGTCGAGGATGGCGAACTTCGGCGCGAGGAGCTCGAGCTGGAGGATCTCGTGGCGCTTCTTCTCACCCCCGGAGAAGCCCTCGTTGACGTTGCGCTCGGCGAACGTCGGGTCCATCCGGAGGCGCTCCATCGTGCTCCGCACCTCGGCGACCCACGTGCGCAGCTTGGGCGCCTGGCCGTCGATCGCGGTCTTGGCCGTCCGCAGGAAGTTGGCGACCGTGACGCCGGGCACCTCGACGGGGTACTGCATGGCGAGGAACAGGCCTGCGCGGGCCCGCTCGTCCACGGTCATCTCGAGGACGTCCTCGCCGTCGAGGAGAACCTCACCCGACGTGATCTGGTACTTGGGGTGGCCGGCGATCGAGTAGGCCAACGTGGACTTGCCCGACCCGTTCGGGCCCATGAGCGCGTGCGTCTCGCCGCTGTTCACGGTGAGGTCCACGCCGCGAAGGATCGGCTTGGGCCCATCGGCCGTGTCGACGCTGACGTGCAGGTCGCGGATCTGGAGCGTAGACATCGTCAGTTCCTTCGCGTGGGGGCGGCCGGGTCGGCCGGCTCGGAGGTGTCGGTCGAGCTGAGGTCGACGTCGACGAGCACGCTGTCGCCGTCGACGGTCACGGGGTAGACGGCGATCGGCTGCACCGCAGGCAGACTCAGCGGCTTCCCGGTGCGCAGGTCGAAGCGCGACCCGTGGAGCCAGCACTCGAGCGTGCAGTCCTCCACCTCGCCGTCGGACAGCGACACCGCGCCGTGGGAGCAGACGTCGGAGACGGCGTAGAACTCGCCGTCCTCGGTGCGCACGAGCGCCACCTCGACGACCGCGCCGTCGGCTGCGTCGAGGTCGAGACGCAGGGTGCTCCCGAGTGCCAGGTCGCTCACCTGGCACACATGCTGCGCGGTCACCGGTTGCCCCCTGCGCTCGCGGTCGGGGCGTCGGCCGCGCCCTGCAACGTGGCGTCGAGCTCACGCTCGATGGCCGCGAGCAACCGGGCCTCGATCTCGGCGACGCCGATGCGCGTGATCAGCTCCGCGAAGAAGCCTCGCACGACCAGTCGCCTGGCTGCCGCCTCGGGGATGCCCCGCGAGCGCAGGTAGAACAGCTGCTCGTCGTCGAAGCGTCCCGTGGCGCTGGCATGCCCCGCACCCTCGATCTCACCGGTCTCGATCTCGAGGTTGGGCACGGAGTCGGCGCGGGCGCCGTCCGTGAGCACGAGGTTCCGGTTGAGCTCGTAGGTGTCGGTCCCGGTCGCCTCGTGCCGGATGAGCACGTCGCCGACCCAGACGGTGTGCGCGCCGGAGCCCTGCAGCGCGCCCTTGTACGTCACCCTGCTGCGGCAGTCGGGCACCGCGTGATCGATGAAGAGCCGGTGCTCCTGGTGCTGGCCTGCGTCGGCGTAGTAGAGCCCGAGCATCTCGACGCTGCCGCCCGGCGCCGTGAAGGTCGCCTCCGGCGTCACGCGGACGACGTCTCCGCCGAGGGTGACGACGATGTGCGTGAGGTTGCCGTCGCGGCCCACGGTCGCGCGGTGGTCGGCCGCGTGAACGGTTCCCGGCGCCCAGTCCTGCACGGACACGAGCCGCAGGTGAGCACCGTCCTGGACGACGATCTCCACCGTCTCGGCGAGCTCGGCGCTGCCGGTGTGGTCGAGCACCACGACGGCCTCGCTCAAGGGCTCGGCGATCACCAGGACGTGACCGGCGGCCGGTCCCCCGCCCTCGCCGCGAACCGTGATCGTGGTCGGCGATCCTGCGGCCACGCCGCGCGGCACCGTGATCACGACCGCCTCGTCGAAGCCTTCCCAGGCTGCGGCCGAGATCCGGTCGCCGGGCTCGCCCGCCACGCCCAGCCGGGCGTCGTCGCGACCGACCCGTTCGACGCGCACTGCGTCGTCCGCCGCGACGTCGACCACGGGCGCGGACGCGGTGAGCTCACCCGCGAACAGGCCCTGGAGCCGGCTGACCGGCGAGAAGCGCCAGTCTTCCTCCCGCCCCGTGGGCAACGGGAAGTCCGCGAGAGCGAACGACGTGCCCCGCTCGGCCCGGGAGCCCTGCGGGACGCCGGGCCTGCCCTTGGCGCGCCCGCCCTGGGCTCCGGCGCCGTGGGTGTGCGCGGCATCCGACGTCGCGCGGGAGTGATCGGTCGAGACCGCGGCCTCGACCTCGGTGGGAACTGCTGCGGGCATCAGCCGACGGCCCCTTCCATCTGCAGCTCGATCAGCCGGTTCAGCTCGAGGGCGTACTCCATGGGCAGCTCGCGCGCGATGGGCTCGATGAACCCGCGCACGATCATCGCCATCGCCTCGGTCTCCGGCATGCCCCGGGACATGAGGTAGAACAGCTGCTCCTCGCTGACCTTCGACACGGTGGCCTCGTGACCCATCTCGACGTCGTCCTCCCGCACGTCGACGTAGGGGTAGGTGTCCGAGCGCGAGATCTGGTCGACGAGCAGCGCGTCGCACAGCACGTTCGACTTCGAGTGCTCGGCGCCCTCGAGGATCTGGACGAGTCCGCGGTAGGACGAGCGACCACCGCCGCGAGCCACCGACTTCGAGACGATCGACGACGACGTGTTCGGAGCGAGATGCACCATCTTCGAGCCGGTGTCCTGGTGCTGTCCCTCACCGGCGAACGCGATGGACAAGGTCTCGCCGCGAGCGTGCTCGCCCATGAGGTAGACGGCCGGGTACTTCATCGTCACCTTGGAACCGATGTTCCCGTCGATCCACTCCATCGTCGCGCCCTGGGCGGCGGTCGCTCGCTTGGTCACGAGGTTGTAGACGTTGTTGGACCAGTTCTGGATCGTCGTGTAGCGGACTCGGGCGTCCTTCTTGACGATGATCTCGACGACTGCGGAGTGCAGCGAGTCGCTCGAGTAGATCGGCGCCGTGCAACCTTCGACGTAGTGCACGTACGAGCCCTCGTCGGCGATGATCAACGTCCGCTCGAACTGGCCCATGTTCTCGGTGTTGATCCGGAAGTAGGCCTGGAGCGGGATGTCGACGTGCACGCCCGGCGGCACGTAGACGAAGGACCCGCCGGACCACACGGCGGTGTTCAGCGCGGCGAACTTGTTGTCGCCGACCGGGATCACGGAGCCGAAGTACTCCTGGAAGATCTCGGGGTGCTCGCGCAGGCCGGTGTCGGTGTCCAGGAACAGCACGCCCTGGGCCTCGAGGTCCTCACGGATCTGGTGGTAGACGACCTCGGACTCGTACTGCGCGGCGACCCCGGCGACGAGCCGCTGCTTCTCGGCCTCGGGGATGCCGAGCCGGTCGTACGTGCGCCGGATGTCCTCGGGGAGGTCCTCCCAGCTCGCCGCCTGCTTCTCGGTGGAGCGCACGAAGTACTTGATGTTGTCGAAATCGATACCCGTGAGGTCCGCGCCCCAGGTCGGCATCGGCTTCTTCCCGAAGAGGCGAAGTCCCTTCAGCCGTCGTTCGAGCATCCATTCGGGCTCGTTCTTGAGCGCCGAGATGGAACGCACGACGTCCTCGCTGAGGCCGCGCCGCGCGCTGATGCCCGCGACGTCGGCGTCGTGCCAGCCGTAGGAGTAGGAGCCGATCGAGGCGATCGTCTCGTCCTGCGTCATCGGTTGTGCCGGGGCTCCGGAGGGGGCGCTCCCCTGTCCACTCACCTGCTGGGTGGGTGTTGTCATCGCTGTCCTTCCACCGTTGCCTGGGGGATGTTGGTCTGGATGCTTGTGGTGCAGACGTGCCCGCCACCGGCGAGGGTGGCGAGCCGTTGGACGTGGACGCCGAGCAACCGGGAGAACGCGGCCGTCTCGGCGTCACAGAACTCGGGGAACGCGGCCGCGACGCGCTGTACCGGGCAGTGACCCTGGCACAGCTGGAGCGTGGCGGTGCCCCGTACAGGTCTCGTCGTCGCCTCGTAGCCGTCTTCGACGAGTGCGGCCGCGAGGGCGTCGACCCGGTCGGCCACGCCGGGCCCGGCCGACTCGACTGCCGGGGCGTAGCGTCGCTCGATCTCCTCGACCCTGGCGCCGGCGAAGGCGCGCACTGCACCCTCGCCGGCCGTCGTGGCGAGGTGGTGCATCACCTGCACCGCGAGCTCGGCGTACGCCGCGGACATGTGCTCGTGGGCGCTCGTGGTGGCGACGTAGCGCCGTGCGGGGCGGCCTCGGCCCCGCTGAGCCGCCGCCGGGTCCGGCCGGGCGACGATCTGCCCGTCGCCCTCGAGCGCGACCAGGTGCCGCCGGACCGCGGGGGGCGTCAGGTCGAGGGTGGACGCGAGATCTCCGGCCGAGATCGGCCCGCGGGAGACGACGAGATGGAGCACCTGCTCACGGGTGGAGGCGTCGACCTCGTTCGTGACCGACATGCGCGCACCTCCTTGGCGTCGAACGGGTCCGGGTAGGACCGGAGCAGACCCCCGCAGACGAGGCGTCGGGCCTGACTTCGGAAACATCCTCGTTGCCAAATTCCTTTCCCGCAAGGAAGGGTCACCTCACCCGACCTTCGCGAGCGCCTGTCGCGGGCTCGGCGAACCCCACCGGCCCTCCCGACGAGACCGCGTCGTCCGGCCGGACCGCGCCGCGTCCTAGACTCGCCGCGTGCCGAGCCCCGTCGTCGAGATCGCCGACCTCACCAAGGCATACGGCGGCGCCCGAGCCGTCGACGGGCTCTCGCTGAGCGCGCGGGCCGGTGAGATCACCGCGGTGCTCGGCCCGAACGGCGCCGGCAAGACCACGACGATCGAGTGCTGCGAGGGCCTCCGGCGACCCGACTCCGGCACCGTGTCGGTGCTGGGTCTCGACCCGGTCAAGGACTCGACCGAGCTCCGCGCCCGGGTAGGGGTCATGCTCCAGGACGGGGGCCTGCCGGGCGCTGCTCGCGCCCGCGACGTCCTGCGGCACGTCGCCGCCATGTACGCGGCTCCGCGCGACGTCGCCGCGCTCGAGCGGCGCCTCGGGATCGACGCCTTCGGCAAGACCGCGGTACGGCGGCTATCGGGCGGCGAGCGCCAGCGCCTCGCCCTCGCCGCCGCCGTCGTCGGTCGCCCGGAGCTCGTGTTCCTCGACGAGCCGAGCGCGGGCCTCGACCCCCAGGGTCGGCACGCCGTCTGGGGCCTCGTCGGCGAGCTGCGGGCCAGCGGGGTGGCGGTCATCCTCACGACGCACCTCATGGACGAGGCCGAGGCCCTCGCCGACGCCGTCGCGATCGTCGACCACGGCCGGGTCATCGCCCACGGCAGCCCCGCCGACCTGGTCGCGGGCGGCTCGGAACACGCCTCGGGCGTACGGTTCGCCGGGCCCGCGGGGCTCGTCCCGGCCATGGCTCACGACCTGGGGCCGCGCATCGGCCTGCGGGAGGTGAGCCCCGGAAGCTACTGGGCCGGCAGCGACGCCCACCCGCCGGGCGCCGACGCCGTCGCGGGCGCCCGGCTCATCGAGGCGCTGGCCACCTGGGCGGCCGCGCAGGGCGTCCTGCTCACGGGCTTCAGC